>PEUB01000083.1 GCA_002780895.1 Nitrospirae bacterium CG02_land_8_20_14_3_00_41_53 | reverse complement strand
TCGTTGTTTTTTTACAACTTTTCAGGGTTACATTATAAATGTCACAACGATTATCCATATGGTTACATTTTACACGGCTCAATACGCTCTATTGACCGGATCAAAACTTTCTGCTATAGTTTTGTAACTGACTAATACCGAACTAATAAACTGTCTAATAACTGGTTCCCCCCTCCGCTTCGCTCCGGGGGGAATGCGGCAGTTGAGTAGCGAACTCCTGAACCTCCCCTCCGCTACGCTGCGGGGAGAACCAGGAGTTCGAGACAGATGCCCTTCGGGCACTGCTCAACTGCCGCATTAGACGGAGATAATGAAATGAAAATAATACTTGTAGTTATTGCCGTTATTGTCGCGGTCATCGGCATATACAAGAAAGATTCATGGCCCCTATGGGCAACACTTGGCGTTTCTGGTCTTCTGTTAATTGGGGCAATTGTTCAAGTTGCTGTCGAGATACGGGAAGCCAAAGAAGCAGCAAAACTAAAATATGCAGGTACATTAGAGCAGCGATCAAGAGTTTTGCTTTCAACACGAGAGAATGCTGTTCCCAAAATGGAACTGGGGGATGGGGGTACAATATTCGCTTTCACGGGGCCTCAGGGTCAGCCTTTATTCAAGATTTTTGATGACAACGCACTAATAATTATAATCGATGACGGTCAGGTGAAAGTTTCAACAATAATTCGAAACAAGGCTGGCACTGCGGTAGCTGAACTTATCAACAACGAATGGAAGGTAAACAAGAATAATACGTTCGACAGAAATTATTCTAAAGATGCTATTGAAGTTAAGGATAATACTGGCGATATCGTACTGCAAGTAAAAGTGCTTGATGACCGGATTCAGTTCCAGGGCAAGTTCTATGATAGCAATGGGAAGGGGGTTGCATTAGGTAAACATGAAAGTGGTAAAGGCGGAATCATTGAAATGACGGGTACTAGACATCCACAACTGGAAATGAAAATAGAGCCAATATTTCAATACCCAAGTGATAATCATTTAGGTGAATTTCGCGATACGAGACGATAGGAACGTCTATCAACCGGCTCGACCCAGACGCGGAATAAGCGTGGCGCATTTTTGGCAAAGGGGGTTGCCCGCGCTGGTCAGCCGGAGCTTAGACCGAAAATAGATTAACACGTAATGTAAAAGGAGAACTGAATGTTAATCTTGAAACATGTCGGTCATAAAATAAAGAATCAAGATGAATTAGGAAGATTATGGAGCCACCGACTGGAATGAGGTCCTTTTGACAAAAGATGAACAATTCCCTGATAATTGATTTATGCCAACAGTCAAAAATATTTCTAGCCCCTATCGTTTTTTCTTTTATAGCTTTGATTGTAATGAGCCAATGCATGTTCATGTTCAGAGAGAAAGAATGGCTTGTAAGTTTTGGTTAGAACCTATCGCGTTGAGTAAAAATCATGGCTTTACTTCAAAGGAGTTAAATACTATACGGGAAATCATTTATAATAATAGAAACAAAATAGTGGAGGCATGGCATGAGCACTGCGGTGAAGCTTCAAGAAGTGAGAATTAAGGATATAAGTATCACAGAGGATACAATTACTGCCTATCTTGTTGATGGACGGATAATTAGTGTTCCTCTTGCTTGGTCTTGGCGGTTGTCAGAGGCAACACCTGAACAGCGAGGCAATTACGAAATTATCGGGGATGGTGAGGGCGTGCATTGGCCAGAAATTGATGAGGATATTAGTGCTGAAGGCATGATATATGGTATCCCCGCTCCAAGACCTCGTAAATTATCCAAATAGGATATAAAGGTAAGGACATTGGACATGGGGTCAGGTCTTGACAATTGAGCGTGCCCAGCAAAGGGTATCGCATTCTAACTGGTGGAAGTCCAGTCATGGTAAGAGTCAGAGCCATGTAGCTTGGATGGCAGGGGGTGATGGAAACGTTATCTTCTGAAGCCCATCGACAAAGTCAGCGTAAGGCTGGTGAGCGAATATCCGGGTTGTAACTGACGTGAACGTAGAGGTAGCCTCGTAAAAGACGAGTTTCCACTGGCCGAGCCTCTTCAATTTAGGCGAAGGCAGCACTCTTTGACTAAACTGGCTAAAAAGGTAAAAGGGCGGTGGCGGGGTAGCAGCGGCGACACGTATAGAAAGGATGTACTATTAACTGGGGAAGCCCTCCTTGTCCCTTATGGAAACATAAGGAGCGAAGGTAAGCCCTATAAGTCGAAGGACGAAGTGGGCTGACAGACAAGAGGGTGGCGGATGAGTCCGTAGTAGTGAGGATGGCAAGGACAACACAACCTTGCTGGAGCGAAGGGGCTCTGCTGTATCTTAAATCTTTCAATGGAGGTGAGGCAGGGAAGAATGACAAAGGCTTCCATAAGCCTGCAAGAACTGAGAAGAAAGATATACAACAAGGCGAAGACTGAGAAGCACTGGAGGTTTTGGGGACTTTACTGTCATATCTGCAAGAAAGGAGTCTTACAAGAATCCTATCGGTTAGCTAAGGCCAACAATGGAGCACCTGGAATTGATAGAAAGAGTTTTGATGACGTCGAGGCCGAAGGGCTTGAAGGATTTCTGGAAGGGATAAGACAGGAGCTACTCACACGGACGTACAGGCCGTTACCAAATCGGCGGGTTGAGATACCAAAAGGAAATGGCAAGACACGTACACTTGGGATACCTACTGTAAAAGACCGTGTGGTACAAGGAGCGCTGAAACTTATACTTGAACCGATATTTGAGGCGGACTTCAAGGACTGCTCTTATGGGTACAGACCCAAGCGTCACGCACATCAGGCAATAGACCGTGTGACGGCAGGGATACTGCATGGACTGATAAGGGTAGTTGATGTAGACCTGAGCGGATATTTCGACAACATAAGGTATCATCTGCTATTGGAGAAAGTGGCCCGCAGAGTGCAAGATGATGAAATCATGCACCTTTTGCATGTGCAGATGAATGATGAGAAGACGAAAGTAGTAAACCTTAAAGAAAGAGGTTGCTTCAGCTTTCTTGGGTTTGACTTTCGACTCAACAAAAACCGTGAGGGAAAGACCTATGTCAGTAAAACGCCACGTGAGAAGAAACGCATCGAAGTTGGCAGGAAAGTAAAGGCAGTGCTTAAGGCAAACTGGAACGAACCCTTGAAGGAGGTAATTCAAGCAGTCAACGCAGTAATACGTGGTTGGGTGAATTACTTCAGGATAGGCAACAGTAACAGCACCTTTAATAAAGTCAGAAATGACATAGAAAAGAAGGTGCGAAAGTTTGTCATGCGCAGGAAGAAACTGAAGGGCTTTGGATGGAAACGGTGGAGTAGGGAAGAAATATATCAAAAATGGGGTCTATACAGAGACTATCGAATACGATATATTTATCTGAAAGCAGCTCCAGTTCAATAGGTGAATAATGCCTTGTTGTAAAGGGAACAGGAAAGCCGTATGAGGGAAAACCTCACGTACGGTTTGATGAGAAGATGCTGGAAATAGGGTATGGCTGAGATATTGTGACACTCTCAGAGGAAACGGAGAGAAACAGGGAATACGAACATCGGCCTACAACAACTACGCCAGTGTTTTACTCTACCATTTTAAAAATAATAAGTCTATTACAATTAATTGAAAAGGAAAGTTCCATTCTCAAGCAGACAGGATCTCGAGGCTTATCAATTCGATAGCATTTAAAGGGTCGGCCTCTTGCATTATAGCCCTACCCATGACAAGATAATCAGCACCAGATCTAATTGCCTCTTTTGGCGTCGCAGTCCTTTTCTGGTCATCAGGGGGAGTCCACGAAGGCCTGATACCCGGGGTTACTATAAGAAATCCTCTCCCGCAATGGTTCCTTACTATTTCAGCCTCTCTTGCAGAGGAAATGACTCCATCAAGGCCTGCCTTGAAGGCAAGCCCAGAGAGATGTCTGACGTGAGTCCTTACGCCATGCTGGATCCCCAATTCATCTCTGAGAATCTCACGTGTAAGACTTGTAAGTACAGTAACACCGAGAATTTTTGGTCTTTCCATGTTTTCTTTAAGACATACCTCAACAACACTGTCCCTGCATTTCTTCATCATCTCAAGGCCGCCTGACGCATGTAAATTAAACATATGTACTCCAAGCCTTGTTGCAGCAATGGCTGCCTTTGAAACAGTGTTTGGAATATCATGGAATTTCAGGTCAAGGAAGACTTTTTTCCCCCTTTTATTTATATCTTCAATTATCTTAGGACCGGATGATATGAAGAGTTCGAGGCCTACCTTAAAGATCTCAACATAATCCTTAAATTTTTCTACAAGTTCAATTGCGTGACCATGTTCAGATACATCGAGGGCAAGTATTAATTTTTCGCCTGCTGATATCCTATCATTTTCCATTTCGCAATCACCTAATCCACTACATCTTAGCCAGTGTTATCCCTTTCTGGGCCTGGTATTTACCAGCCTTATCAGCATATGATCTCTCACATACCTCTGAGCCTTCAATGAAAAGCAGCTGGGCAATTCCTTCATTTGCATATATCTTTGCTGGAAGTGGTGATGTATTTGATATCTCTATCGTCACATAACCTTCCCATTCCGGTTCAAGCGGGGTTACATTTATAACTATGCCGCATCTTGCATATGTTGACTTGCCGAGACATATTACGAGTAACTCTCTGGGGATCCTGAAATATTCTACTGAGCGTCCAAGTATAAAGGAATTCGGCGGCACTATGCAAACATCGCCCTTAAAATCAACAAAACTTTTTATGTCAAACCCTTTAGGGTCAACAATAGTATTTTTTATATTCGTGAATATCTTAAACTCATCAGCAATCCTCATGTCATAACCGTACGAGCTTACACCATAAGAAATAACACCCTCTTTTACCTGTTCTTTGTTAAAGGGCTCTATCATACCCTTTTCTGCCATCTCTTTTATCCATCGATCATTTTTCAGCATCTTATAAACCCTTTCTTTTTGCGGCTTTACTGCTCTTTTTTGTCCTCGAGTTCAAAGAGTTTCTTGAAGAGGCCGAGGGTCTCCTTTGCTATATCCTCTTCAATCTTTTGAATGGCAAAACCAGCGTGTACAAGTACATAATCTCCGACATTCACACTTCCTTCTTCAAGGAGAAGAAGGCTTATATCCCGCTGTGCACCATAAACATCAATGATTGCTGTAGAATTTTCAATTCTTATTATCTTAGATGGAATTGCAAGACACACTAAATTATTCCTTTAACACTATTAATATATTTTATATGCTATATTATATCAGTTTTTGTTTTGTTATTGTTTACAAATCATATTGTGGAAGCATTGACTAAATTTAGATGTTTTTGTTATTTTAAACAATTATCTTTTAGGAGTTCTTATGGCAAGAAAACAAAGTACTAAAAAACAAAATATTAAAAAGCAAGGCACAAAAAAACAGGATATCAAGGTATCTGTAAAACCAAAGGTAAAAAAACCAGCACGAATCCCTCTCAGAAAAAAGAAGATTCAGGAGATGAGGAAAAAACTAATAGCCCAGCGAAAGGCTCTCCTTACAGAGGCTGTAGAAGCACTAAATGAGCTTCCGGGGCAGACTGCATTCCCCGACCTCGGCGACCAGGCAACTGCCGAGATAGACAGAAACTTCATGCTCAAATTAAGGGGAAGAGAGCGTAAACTTTTAAAGAAGATCGAAGATGCTATAGAGAGGATAGACCAGGATGTTTTTGGTATATGCGATAAATGTGGAGAGGAGATAGATATAAGAAGGCTTGAGGCTAGGCCTGTTACAACCATGTGTATAGAATGTAAAACACAAGAGGAGGAAGAAGAAAAGTTAAGGGAAAAGTAGGGTCTGCGCCCTTTCTCCAACCATATTAAAAACAGGGTCACCGGGCAGCGCCTTTGTGAGGGTAAACGTAAGAAGCGTTACTCCCAACAAAAGCGGGATAAGCATAAAAAGCTTTTTTATAAGGTATAACTTAATAGTTCTTCAGCCTACTTTCTTTTAGATTTATTCATTATCAAATTTATACGAGCGAAACCTTTTCTTTTCAGAAGTAATCTTTTTTTCAGTGAGCATTTTTTCTTTTGCCCTTTTTGAACGCTTCCTCTTCTGACGGCGGATCTTCTCTATCCTCTGTATCTCCTCGCTCTCCTTTCCTTTTACTAATTGATCAATTTTTTTAACAAGGATCACCCTTGCCTTATAACGGTTCACGGACTGAGAACGCTCCTCCTGACATTTAACCTCGATACCCGTAGGGATATGCCTAAGATAAACACAGGTTGAGGTCTTATTTACATGTTGACCGCCTTTTTTCCCGGAACGGACAAAGGATTCCTTTATATCCTTTTCATGGATATTCAGTGCCTCCATTTTTTTAATAAGTCCTTTTTCCTTTAAGGGACTAACAGCAAACATCCCCATTCTACCTCATCCATTCCAACCTTATAGCCTTCCTTATTTTTTTAAATTCTGGGTCTCCTGTCACTACTTTAGCATTTTTAATCGTTCCTAACAATCTTGCAATTTATTAGTAAAATTGTCTATATTTCACTATGTTTAAAGGGGGTGAATTTGGCGCCGTTGTAAGATGTATTGAGATTATCGGCGAGGCTGTAAAGAATATCACCGAGACATTACGGATTATACGATAAGACGACCTTGGGTGAGGAATTATAAAATATAACCCAATTTACAGCATGGATAAGGGGACATAGTTATCGTTTTAAAAGTATTGACATGGTGTATTATAAGTGATACACTTTATTCCGGAGGTAAAGAATATGCCAACAAAGAATCCAAGAGTAAATGTCGTATTAGAAACGCCTTTATATAATAGTGTTGAACATCTTGCTAAAAGAGACGGCGTTTCTTTGTCACTTAAAGTACGTGACCTCATAAGAGAGGCTTTGGAAATGGAGGAAGATGTCGCTTTGGCTGTTCTTGCTGAAAAAAGAGAGCGAACTTTCAGCAAAACAAAATCCTTAAAACACGACGAGGTCTGGTAATTTTGCCCTTCACTCCAAGATACCATCCTGATGTTAAAGAAGTTGACATTCCTAAAATCAACGAAAAATTGCGATTACGTATCAAGAAAGCTATAGAAGAGCGACTACAGACTGCGCCTCATCAATACGGCGAGCCTCTGAGAAAAACACTGAAAGGATACTGGAAGCTTAGAGTAGGAGATTACAGAGTTGTATTCAAAATTGTTGAAACTGAGGGTTGGATACTGGGAATAATTCATAGGAAAGATGTTTATGGGAAGATAGAGAAACGGGTGTAAGAATGGTGAGATACATTCTATATTTATGAACAGTATTATTGCAATTTTGTTTAATATTTTATTAGTCTTTTAGGGAGATTAAGGGAGATACATTGGCAAAGGGAACAAGGAAAAAAGAAGAAGATGTAGAAGTCTATAGGCATGAAACCGAGACAAGAAAAAATGTTGTATGGACTGGAAAAGCAGAAAACAAATCCTTTGAAGTTCCTACTGTATCCCTCCATATCCATGAAAGAATAGCGCCAGAATAACTATGCCGAAAACTAACGAGGCTACAAGGACCGGCTTAAAGGCTATTGAGAGGCTGCGGCAGATTGGCTGGAAGCGGGGGATACCTTGTTTTACCAGCAGGAGTATGCAAGGACAGGAACAGCAAAAATAATTAAGATAAATGACGGTGTGACTAAAGGAGAATCTATAAATGTTTTATGAAGAAATTTTTAAGAGTCTCAACAAAAGGCATATAGACTATGTCGTTGTCGGTGGGGTTGCCTTTGTGTTGCACGGGGTTGTTCGCCTTACGGCTGACCTTGATCTCATGGTCTCACTTGAAGAAAAGAACATTGCCAGATTTGTAAGCCTTATGAATGAACTCGGCTACAAGCCAAAGATTCCTGTAAGGGCAGAAGAACTCTTAGATTTTCAAAAGAGAAAATACTGGCTGGAAGAAAAAAATATGAAGGTATTCAGTTTCTACCATCCGCATCAGCCTTTAAACCTGATTGACATTTTCATTTATGAGCCTGTTGATTACAAGAAAATGAAATCTGATGCAGTTAAAATGAAGATTGGAAAACTTTCAATACCTGTTGCCTCAATAGAGGATCTTATAATGCTGAAAGAGATTTCCGGAAGGCGGCAGGACAAAGAAGATATTAAGGCTCTGAAAAAAATTAAGGGATATGAAAAAGAATAAGAGAAAAGACACTGGTTTCATTTATGCTTTTTCCGAAGAAAAGCTTAAAGAATTTAAAGACACGCCGTTAAGGGCGCGGCTTCAATGGCTTGAAGAGGCAAATATGTTTATCAATAAAGCAATCGGCTTTAAAAAAAGAGCAGTTTTTGATAAGAGGTTTAAAGGGATAGAGAAGAATTGAACTATTATAATTATGGCAATCCTTAATGCAGGATAAGGAGCGGCATGGCGAAGGGGAGAAAGAGAAAAGCCTCAATAGGTGAAAATGTAGATTCATACAGGCATGAACAAGAAACCTGTAAAAATGCCGTTCCCGTCGGGCTCGCCTCTTATGATACTTCAACCCCGAAACCTAAAACATATGAATATGATCCGCATTTGGCGATATTGTTGATGATGTTATCCTGACCGATATTAACGAAATCCGCATAATCCTGATAGACGGGAGTTTTTCAGAGAATATAAAAATCTATTTGACCAGAAACGCACAGGACTTGCAGTCTGGATTGTGCCGAGCGAAACAATATATACGCAGACAGTCAATAAGTTAAGAGACAAAGGTAATTATCTCCGTCAATTGCTTGACCAGTGCAGCGGCGGCAATACGATAATTCTTGAAAAAGGGCAGCGGCTTACCATGCAGGATATTGAAGAAAATCTTGTAGTGTTGTTTGTGATGATACAGTCCATCAGCCGCAGGAATGCCAAAGAGGCATTAAAGGTATTTCAGGAGAGCGGAGGCTATGAGATTAATGCCGATACTGAAATCACGGTTCGGATACTTGTCTGCCGGCAGGCTGGTAAGATATAAATCCAGCACCTTATTTTTAGAATCTCAGAAAAGCCCCTATGCTTCCAGACTCCTGCAACTTTTTATTCTCATCCGTTACCTCAACGAATGCTCCCTGCTCAACCGCCTTCTGTGCTGCAAGCTCAACAATGTAATTTACCTTCTGGATTTCACCCTTGCAGTAAGGGCATATTGAGATATGCTGAACAGTTAGATATGAACAGTTTTTGCATGCCAGCCCGGATTGGTTATAATCCTTTAAAAATATGAGCTTCATGATTCGCCCTTCCTGTAAGGCATTCAGCACATTTTCTATCCCTATAACGGCATTTTCATTCTTCATCGTCTTTGTAAGTAAATCGTCAATGGTTTCAGCCTCTTTCTTTTTCTCAAACGCCTTGAGTATAGGCTCTGCCTTCTCGAGTATCTCTTTGCTCTTTGCGAACATCTCTGCCTGAAATGTCCATATAATCTTATCTGCTGCTGCCTGTGGGAGCATAGCCTTTACCTTTGTAACAGCCTCTTCTGAGCCACCGATTATCAGGCGCCCGACGTATTCGCGGGATAGAAACGAATCTAATTGCTTAAGAACATCCTTCAGATGTAGGGCAACATGGTAATCAATGTGCCTTTCATAACTTTTTCCTGAAAGGGCAAACCAGCCACCCTTTTTATGCCTGCCAGGCACATCGGCAGAATGAACCTCTGTATATTCTTCTATTTCACCAAGATGGATGACAAATAAACGCGCTGATTCCCTGTCTACAAGCAGAATGGCGTATCTCTGATAATTGTCGAGGATATCAAGGAGTGGTTTTATATATGGTGTTTTATCCACTATGACTTCATTTTTTACAGGAACTGAAAGATGAAATTCCTTCCAGATATTTTTTCCTTGAGAACTCAGGATAGCGAGTCCTTTTTTAAATATTCTCTTATTCGCAAGGATATAAGCTTCAATCTTTTCAAGGTCACCATTCACCTTTTTCAATACAATTTTATCAAGCCTTTCCGCCGTTTGTTTAAGCATACTCTTTACGTGTATCACATAGTTATTCTTTACATTCGTCATCGGATTGACATTTAGATAAAGGCTTACAAAAAAGGCATCTTCAGCACGCATCCTTGCTATTTCCTTAAGCTCTTCTCTATTAAGCATTTTCTCCTCCTTCTTTCTGTCTGAATATTTCAAAGACTGAAACAAAAAGGGCCAGCACCAATGGCCCCATAATAAACCCTATGAACCCAAAAAGTTTGATACCGCCGAGCACACTGAAAAATACAGCAAGCGTAGGCATCTTTGTTCTCCCGCTTATGATTATAGGCTTAAGTATATTGTCCACCATGCTGATACCCAAAAAACCAACTAAAAGGAGAATAATCCCCTTCATATAATAACCCTGAATAAATAAATATCCTGTCATAGGTCCCCATATTGAGAATGTACCAAGCATAGGTAGGAAAGACATGACTGACATAGCCGTTCCCCATAACACCGGGGATTTGATCCCGAGCAAATAAAATGCGATGCCGCCTAAAGTACCCTGTATGATTGCCACCACGACACCACCATAAACGGTGGATATAACCATATCCTTTACCTTTGACATGATCCTGTTTTTATCTTCTTCAGAAAATGGTAAATAATCCCTTATTCTTGATAGAAAATCTGGCCCGTCCTTGAGAAAGAAAAATATTGCAAATAACATAAATATTAAATCTATAAGCATACCTGCTATATTTGTAATCCCTGTTGATAGACTATTTATCATGCCCTTACCTATCTTTTTGATGTTTTCTGATACTATATCGCTTATGTCTATCCCTTCCATTCCTGTATAAGATTGAAGTTTATCAAATAACCTCGTTATCTTTGTGTTAGTAAAAACATCTCTAATGGAATCAATCGTGTCTTTATTGATAGTTTCTACAAGATCTCCTATCTCAGAGGCAAGGACAAATGAAAGGTATGTAAACGGACCTAAAATTATCAGGATTATTATTAATAGAGTCACGGTAGAAGTAACAACTTTAAACCTTAAATATCTTAAAAGGAAAGCGTAGACAGGATAGAAGACTATAGAAAAGACAACTGCCCAGGCAATTGCATTAAGAAACGGTTGTAGTACCTGATAGGTCAGATAGCCGAAAAGAAGCATTAAGAAGATAGAGGTTGCAGTATAAAATCTATTTATTGTCATATGATACCTCTACAAATGATTTAAACAGGCGCAAAGAAAGTTCGTTGTCTAATAGGCGCTCTGGATGCCATTGTACCCCAATAAGAAAAGGATAATCTTCCATGTAAAATGCTTCAACAAGGCTGTCGGTGGAATGAGCAAATGCTAAAAGTTTGATACCGAGCTCCTTTACCGACTGATGATGAGTGCTGTTTACAGAAAACTTGCCTTTTCCCAAAAACCTGTTTTCTGTTATCACTATTATATGATAATCTTTTTTATGATTTATTCCTACTTTCAGTTGTGTGTCGATGTCCTGATAGAGTGTTCCTCCTAAAAAAACATTTATAAGCTGCATACCGTAACATATACCGAGGACAGGTTTACGAATACTTATCATCTCTTTGAGCAGGGAAATCTCAAAATCGCTTCTTTTTCTTGACACGGGCTTAACCTGAGGTAACATTGCTTCGTTGAAATAAAATGGATTAAGGTCGTCCCCGCCCGGAATAAGGAGTCCTTTAATCTTTCCTGCATAAACTGCCGTATCACCTGCTGGAGGTATTAATAAAGGAATTCCACCTACCCTAATTATTGCATCAGAATAATGGTGCTTAAGTTTTAAATATTCGTCTTCTATATCTGTTGTTATGCCGATTATAGGACTATCTACCATGCCTGAGTATTCTCCCTGATCTGCTCCCTGTTATTTCGCCTTCCCATACGGCTGGTTTCCCATTAACTATTACATAATAAATCCCTTCAGGTTTCAGAAAAGGTTCATCGAATGTTGCCCTGTCAATTATCTTTTCAGGGTCAAAGACAACAAGGTCTGCAAAAACACCCTTTTTTAAAACCCCCCTCTTGTATATGCCGAATGTTTTAGCTGGAAGCATTGTTATTTTGTGTATGGCCTCATTCATGCTCATCAGTCCATTGTTTCTTACATATCTTCCCAGAAACCTCGGAAAACTCCCGAAACCCCTCGGATGAGGTTTTCCTTTATGTGTAGGACCGCTTGTAGAGCGTGCAGAACTATCAGTTCCTATCATGGCATATGGAAGTGAGAGAAACCTTCTGAGGTTATCTTCATTCATTGATGCAAATATCGCACTAACTCTGAGTTTTTCTTCGATAAGGATTTTTAACAAGATGTCTATAGGTTCACAATCTTCCTGATTTGCAATATAAGCGATACTTTTGCCTTCCATCCATCTATTTTTTTTAGAAGATATAGATGCTATATTTATGCTTTCCCAGTATTCTATTTCAGGGTGATCGTATAGTAATTCTTTTTTTATCTTTTCTTTGACCCTTAAACTTTTCAACCTTTTTAACTCTTTTCCCGCACCTCCCTCGTATACCCAGGACGGCATTATCGTATCAAGATCAGTAGACGAAGAAGTATAAGGGTATCTGTCACATGTAACCTTTATGCCTCCCTTCTGTGCATCTTCTATCAGTGATATGGCATTGTTTATCTTATGCCAGTTCTTCTCACCGCTCGTCTTTATATGAGAAATATGGATATTAATTTTTGCTTCCTTTCCGATTCTGATTGCCTCTTCGATAGATTCTATTAATTCATCCCCTTCACTTCTCATATGGGAGGTATAAATAAAAGATTTATTAGTAATCCCCCCTTCCCCCCCTTTAGCAAAGGGGGGTTGGGGGGATTTAACAGAAGGGATATTTTTACAAGGTTGAGATAAAGTTTTACATAGTTCAATCAGTTCCCCGGTGTCTGAATACACACCGGGCGGGTATATCAATCCTGTAGAAAGCCCTATTGCACCTGCATTAATTGATTTTTTCAAAAGAGCCTGCATTTTTTTTAATTCAATATCATCAGGTGTTTTATCTTCATAACCAATTACAGATGCACGTATATTTCCATGCCCTGCAAGCGTAACAAGATTAAGAGCTATACCCTTTCTTCTAAGGATATCAAAATACTCTTCAAAGATTGACCATCGCGCGTAGATTCCAAGTTCAATAAGATCTTTTTCCCTATGCTTCAATACCTTGCCGTAAAGTGGGGCAGCAGAAAGACCACAGTTTCCATTTATTTCAGTTGTTATTCCCTGACATATCTTTCCTTCTGCACGTGGATCAGCAAGCAGCGTAAATTCAGAATGTGCATGGGTATCTATAAATCCAGGGGCAACTGCGAGTGCGCTGGCATCTATAACTCTGTCAAATCCCCCCTTACCCCCCTTTCCTAAAGGGGGGATGGGGGGATTAAACTTCTGACTTCTGACTTCTGACTTCTTATTAATAAAAGCAATCTTATCTCCTGAAATACCTACATCTGCCTTGAATGGCTCTGAGCCAGTGCCGTCAAAGATTAGACCGCTTTTGATTAATATATCAATGCGAGTTATGGCCTCTAACCCCAGCAACCTTTTGAACTGTTGGTATAGATGTAATGTATTTATTAAGACCCCCGGCAATTGCCTCTGCAATCTGCATCCTATAAGAATCACTTGAAAGCAGTCTTTCTTCTTCAGGATTACTTATAAACGAGACTTCAACAAGTACAGATGGCATCCTTGCACCAAAAAGTACATAAAAGAGCGCCTGTTTAACACCGAGGTCTAAAATATTTTCATGACTGCTGTTCATAGTTGATACCATGGATTTCTGTATATAGTGGGCAAGTTTGATAGACTCATCTCTTTTATTTTGCCTAATTAGGTCACTCTTTATTATATCCATGACATCCATCTGCCGATGCATCGCTTTCATCTTCTTTAGTGATATGTGGTTCTCTCTTGCTGCAACCCTTATGGCCTCCTCATTATCTGTCCAGTTAAGTAAATATGTTTCAATCCCTCTTGCTTGTCTTCCCGGGCTTGCATTGGCATGGATTGATACAAAAAGGTCTGCGCCTTTTTTGTTCGCTATAGCAGTTCTTTCTTCGAGAGGTAAAAAGACATCAGTTTCTCTTGTAAGAAAAACCTCATTCAGCTTATCTGCTAAGAGAATCTTCTTGAGTTTCAGAGCTATGTCAAGCACAACATCCTTTTCATAAAGCCCTCTCAATCCTACCGCACCAGGGTCATGGCCTCCGTGTCCCGCATCAATAACAATCTTCCTCTTGGCTATCACCGTATCCGGTTTCTTTATTTTCTCTTTTCCATAGACATCAATAACAAATCTTGCAGGATCATCAAGAACAAAGGCATTAAAATCTGCGATCTCTTCGAGGTCAAGGACAACCCTTACTATATCATGTTTAAACTGGCCGGCCCTGACTGTCTTCAATATTCCATCTCCAACGGGAAGGCTGGTCTTTATCTCTCTTGCTATTGTGGTATCCATCAGATCAAAATAAAGCCTGTCAGGATTTGATATACGATTCTTTGAAAACTCAACAGTTCCCGATAGATCAATCACAACCCTTGTGTAATCGGAAGTCGACCAGTAACGAATACCTTTGACCTCGATTTTACCCGGCACTATCACGTTAGTGCTGGGTTTACCGGAAGCTGTTAAATATGAAGGAAGGAAAGTCAGCAATAAAATAACAGCATATTTTAAAATTCTTTTAGTGCTTAATTTGAGGTTTAAAAACAATCCCTGTTCCCCACCTCCCTATAGTCGCTAAACAGACTGGACAGCGCTTATTTCCGGTATCTCTCTTTTTAAGTGTGCCTCAACCCAATTTTTAAGTGTAAGTGTTGACATCGGGCATGTACCGCATGCACCCTTAAGCCTCACGTAAACAACGCTATCCTTTATATCAACGAGTTCTATATCCCCACCCTCTGACTTAAGACCCGTCCTTATCTTTTCGAGAACCTTTTCAACATTTTCTTTAAGCATACAACCTCCTTAGCTCTTTATTTTTAGTATTATACCTCATTTTTCAATGTAAATCATTTTTTCGGTTTTCAGACTGTTTCTTGATAGAACTTAGATTTAGATATTGTCTTTACAAATATATCAAAATTTATTTAGATTATATACTGAATTTATAGCCATCTTAGTAAATGAAATTATGATTTTTGAGTATAAAGGTCTTCAATGAAAAAAATCATGTTTTTATGCACTGCCAATTCCTGCCGAAGCCAGATGGCAGAAGGATTTGCAAAAGAATTTGGCAAAGGATTAATAGAAATTTATAGCGCTGGCCTTATGGCTGCCGGTGTTCATAATAGGGCAATCGCGGTCATGAAGGAAATCGGCATAGATATATCAAACCAGAAATCAAAGGTGATCGATGAAGATTTACTTAGACAGATGGACATTATCGTAACCCTCTGCAGGTATGCTGAGGAGCTATGTCCTTATACACCCCCTGAGATAAAACGTATCCATTGGCCGATCAAAGATCCTGTTGGGACAATAGGGACTGAAGAAGAGATAATGAATGAGTTCAGACGTGCGAGTGATGAGATAAAGGAGGAGGTCAATGCTTTAATTAAAGAGATACATGATACATGATAAATATCAGATATTATAAACATGCATCGTGCATCTTGCATCAATCAGTATCTGAAAACCTTACTAAGGTACCCTTTTTAGCGGTTCCAGACCTGAAGATGGTAATCCCTTTACAGCCTTTTTCATA
>PEUB01000026.1:16775-25015 GCA_002780895.1 Nitrospirae bacterium CG02_land_8_20_14_3_00_41_53 | reverse complement strand
TAGGCTGGAGGTGTAAGTGCAGTAATGCATTGAGCTGACCAGTACTAATAGACCGTGTGACTTGACCCTTATATTTTTCCTCCTGTTGTCAAAGAAGAGTCAGGGCCTTGAGATAAGGCCCTTTTTATATGTTTTGAGGAGTAAAGATGAGAGAAAGAGACATATTTGAAGAGATAATTGACATAGGTAAGAGACGAGGAATCCTTACCTATGATGAAATAAATGATGCGCTTCCTTCTGAGTTCTTTTCGCCTGATGAAATAGAAGATCTTATGGATATTCTTCAGGATATGGGAGTTAAGGTTGTAGATCATGAGGAGGCGATTCTACCTGAAGAAGAAGTGGAAGAGGAATTAGAAGAGCATGAAAAGACAGAAGACCTCGTACAGGCATATTTCTACTCAATGGGAGATATTTCTATCCTGAAAAGGGATGAAGAGACGGAGCTTGCAAAACGGCTCGAGGCTGGGAAAGAAATCATAAAAGAGATAGTTACTGCCCTACCTCTTTACAAAAAACTCGAAGCCAGTATGAATGGAGAAGAAGAGGAGTTAAATCCTGATGAGGAAAGAACCGACGAAGCCCTTGTAAAGAGTGTGGAAGTCCTTGATAATCTTATGAAAGAAGTTGAAACTATGGACAAGAAGATTGCGAGGTACGAATCATTTAAAGAGCTAAAAAACACTATCAAGGAGAAAAAGAAGAAGAATATTAATACCACAAAGCTTGAGATATTAGCAAAAGAAGTAGAGAAGGCATATAAGAGGGTTAAATCTGAAGTCGGGGTTAAGATCAATGACCTTAAGGCGATATGGACTCGTATTGTAAAGGCAAAGACACTTATCTCGACGGCTAAAAATGAACTGATAACCCGTAACCTTAGACTTGTGGTTAATATTGCAAAAAATTATATTGGAAGAGGGCTTCCTCTTTTGGATCTCATACAGGAAGGCAATATAGGCCTTATGAAGGCTGTTGATAAATTCAAATACGAAAAGGGCTTTAAGTTCAGCACATATGCAACATGGTGGATCAGGCAGGCAATAACAAGGGCTTTAATAGACCAGACAAAGACCATCAGGGTTCCTGTCCATATGATGGAATTCTATAATAGAGTTAGCAAGGCGTCAAGAGAGCTGACACAACAACTTGGAAGAGAACCAACCAATGAGGAAATTGCCCAGAAACTTATTGTTCCAACAAGGAAGGTTGGAGAGGTCTTCAGGGCAATACAAGATCCTATAGCACTCCAGACACCTGTAGGCGATGAGGATACTGAGCTTGAGGATTTTATAGGGGACAAAAATAGCCCATCACCTTATTCTGATGCAGAAAAGATCGAAACCTCTGAGCAAATACAAATGGTGCTGAAGACCTTGACGCCTAAAGAAGAAAAGGTTATAAGTATGAGGTTCGGTATTGGTGCGGATAGAGATCATACCCTTAAAGAGGTTGGAAGACATCTTTCTATAACACGAGAAAGGGTTAGACAGATAGAAGCAAAGGCATTAAGGAAGCTTAAACATCCAAGCAGGCTTAAAGCCCTTAAAAAATTAACGACGACTCCTACTTAACTGATGTTATCCCGTCTCCTTTTGTAATCGAGTTGTTGCATTTTCTTACGATAGCAGTTGAGGTGGATTCCCTGAGATTTATAAGCTGAATTAGACCATTTATTATCTTGTGTTTACTTTGAAGTGTTGGTGCAAGTATGTCTCCGACTTGTAACCCATCTTTTTTACCCTTGTCAATATAAACAATATCCCATGTCCCATTAATAATATGTAGCTGTCTCGTAGCAACAATATAACCATTGATGTCAGGCTTTCTTGGATTTTCAAAAGCAAGAGGAGGTTCTATCTCATAAAAGTTATCGAGAAGACTTCCTGTTGGTATTTCGTCATAAGAATCTGTAATTATTGTTTTCACATCATCATTTTCTTGGTTTACAACTTCTGCAATCCCGAGTATCTCAATTAGATAGCCAAGTTTGCGGCCAGATTCTGGATGAATCACCTTTTCTACTGAACGGATAATATAAAACTTTTCACCTATTTTTACTGGATTGTCTGTTTTGATATAAGCATAATCATCTTTACCAAGTATGGTTCTGTCAACAGGAGAGTCAGTTATTTTACCAACACTATGTACTGAATCAGCAATATAGCCGATTGCAATTAAAATATCTTTGTTTACAAGATATTCTTTTTTTACAGGTTCAATTATTTTTTCTACGGGTTTTTCTTTTACTATTTCGGGTTTTGTTTCTAATTCAGGTTTTGGTTTGGTTTCAGGAATTTCTTTCTGCAAAAGGTATAGTGGGATCCTGATTTTTTGCTTAGGATAAATTCTATCCGGGTTTTTAATCTCAGGATTTTCTTTCCATATCTTTGGCCACAGGAAATAGTCGTTCAATTCTTTTTGAGAGATGTCCCAGAGTGTATCTCCTTTTTCAACTGTGTAATCTTTATATTCCTGCGTCTGTGCTGATATAAAAGAAGGCAATAACAGAAATATAAACAAAAACAAGAAACCAAAGGCTTTATTTGATATAAGAGTTTTTCTTACCATAGATAGTTCTCCTTTTTAATAATTTTGCTTTACATAGAAAATAACGAAGATGATCGAAACTGTCAAGGTATTATATCGTGTACGCCTTATTTTAATTATTTCTATGATTTCTGGTATATTCTATCTATGAAATATATCAGGATTTTTCTCGCATTTATTCTTTTATTAATACCGATTACTACTAATGCCTTAGAGGTAAACCCCGTTAGAAATTTTTTTTCTAACGGGGTAAAAGAATACAGATTGGGCAACGGGCTAAAGGTACTGATTATCGAAGAGCACAAGGCCCCTGTGGCTACATTCCAGGTGTGGTATCGCGTAGGTTCGAGGGCTGAGCCCTCAGGTAAATCCGGGCTGAGCCACCTACTTGAGCATATGATGTTCAAGGGAACATCCAAGTATGGACCGTCAATGTTGTCAAAGATTATTCAGAAAAATGGTGGTACAGATAATGCATACACAACAAAGGACTATACTGTTTATTTTGAGCTTTTTTCCTCAGACAGGATAAACCTTTCGATTAACCTTGAGGCTGACAGGATGCAGAATCTGACAATAGATCCAAAAGAAATGATTTCAGAAAGAAGTGTTGTTATGGAAGAGCGAAGGCTGAGACATGAGGATGATCCACAGAGTTCTTTATTCGAGGAAGTTGTTGCAGCAGCATTTAAGGTGCAACCTTATCAAAGGCCTGTAATAGGATGGATGTCTGATATTAAGTCAATAGAAAGAGATGATTTATATAGCTATTATAAAACTTACTATTCACCGGATGATGCTGTAATCGTTATCGTAGGGGATGTAAATGCAGATGAGATTATAGAGAAGGTCAGTCACTCTTTTGGAGATATACCGCCTGAATCTTCCAGAAAAAATTTTAGTTCTACAGAGCCTGAGCAGAGAGGAGAAAAAAGAGTGCTCCTTAAAAAAGAAGCAGAACTACCATGTATACTCATAGCCTATCATACACCCAGTTTCCCAAATGAAGACAGCTATGCCCTTGATGTCCTTAGCCTGATACTTTCAGGAGGAAAGAGCTCAAGGCTCTATCAATCACTGGTCTATGAAAAAAAGATTTCAATTAGTGCATCTGCTGATTACAGCGGCTTTAACAATGATCCGTATCTATTTTTCTTTTCAGCTACAGCCTCTCCTGGAAGGAGCATTAAAGATGTCGAGGAGTCTCTTTATACGGAGATTGAGAAAATTAAAACAGAGCCACCATCTGAACGGGAGATTCAGAAGGCAAAAAACCAGATTGAATCATCATTTATAATGGAACAGGACTCGATTTATATGCAGGCTATGAAATACGGGATGTTTGAGATGCTTGGAGGCTGGAAGCTTATTGATAGATACCTTGAGGGGATAAGAAAGGTAACGCCGGAGGATGTGGTGAAGGTGGCAAAGAAGTATTTAAAAGAAGATAACAGAACGGTTGGAATTTTGATACCAACAAAAGAAGTAAAGAGTGAGCAGTGAATAGTCAACAGTTTAAAAATCATTTTAAAAAATATCTGGTATTTTTATTCTTATTACTATCTACTATTCACTGTTCACTATCTACTGATGTTTTTGCTCTCGATGTAAAGAGGACTGTTCTGCCAAATGGCCTTATAGTCCTTCATTCAGAAAAACATAATCTTCCTATTGTTATGGTTACACTACTTGTGAAGGCAAGTCAGCTCAATGAACCTAAAGATAAAGCAGGACTTGCCAATCTCACTGCTGAGCTCCTTACCGAAGGCACGAAGAACCGTAAATCTACCGATATAAGTGAAGAGATAGAATTTATAGGTGCGTCTCTTGATGTCTCGGCTGACAATGATTATTCAACAGTTACCCTATCAGTTTTGAAAAAAGATATTAATAAAGGGTTTGAGCTGTTTTCTGATATCCTGCTTAATCCTACATTTCCACAGGCCGAGATTGATAGGAAAGGGGAGCTTATTAAGGGTTTTCTGAGGCAGCGAGAGGAAGAACCTTCTTTCCTTGCAAGCCGTGCTTTTAAAAAGGAGGTATTTGGGGAACATCCGTATGGAAGGCTCATAGAGGGTTCTGTTGAAACCATTGATAATATAAAAAGAGAGGACTTAGTAAGGTTTTATTCAGATTATTTTTTGCCCAACAACTCAATATTGTCGGTTGTGGGAGACCTCACATCTGACGAGTTAGATGGTTTGATTAAACAATACATTGGTGAATGGAAGAACGTCAAGGGAGGGAAACACACCCCTACACCCCTCTCAAGAGGGGATTTACCCTCTACCCTTGCGGGAGAGGGTAAGGGTGAGGGGGGATTTTCTTATGAAAAAAAGACCAAAAGAATTGTAAAAATAGACAAAGACCTGACACAAGCAAATATCATACTTGGGAACCTTGGTATCTGCAGGGACAACCCTGATTATTATGCTGTGTCTGTTATGAATTATATCCTGGGTGGGGGAGGTTTCTCGTCAAGACTCATGCAGTCCATAAGAGATGAGATGGGCCTCGCATATGATGTGCACAGTTTTTTCACAGCCAGCAAAGAAGAGGGGATTTTTCAAATAGGTGTCCAGACTAAAAATGAGTCTGCAAATACGGCTATTGATGAGATACTCAAACAGGTTAACAGAATAAGAAAAGAAAATGTTTCAGACCAGGAAATATCTGATGCAAAGTCGTATCTTACAGGTAGTTTTCCAAGGAGGCTTGATACTAACAGAAAAATTGCCGACTTCCTCGCCTCTGTTGAGTTTTATAACCTCGGCCTTGATTATGTAGAAAAATATTCTATCTATATAAATTCAGTAACAAAAGACGATGTCCTGAGGGTTGCACAGAAATATCTCGACCCTGAAAAATATGTGCTTGTGGTTGTTGCAAACCAGAAGAGAGCAAATATTCAGGGCGCCGGCTCGCAATTTCGATCTATACATTAAACCTGAAATTAATGATGTCCCCGTCCTTCACTTTGTATGTCTTCCCTTCAAGCCTTAGGATACCCTTTTCTCTCGCCGTCTGCATACTGCCGGATGAGATGAAGTCTTTATAGGAAATGACTTCCGCCCTGATAAAACCTCTCTCGATATCAGAATGAACCTTTCCTGCAGCAGTCACTGCATTTGTGTTGCTCCTGATAGTCCAAGCCCGCACCTCATCCTCTCCTACCGTAACAAATGATATGAGCCCGAGGATCTGATAGCATGTGCGTATGAGTCTGTTTGAAGCAGGCTCTTCAATACCGAGTTCGTGAAAGAAAGGTTCCTTTTCATCTTCAGGAAGCTGGGAAATCTCCATTTCTATTTTACCGCAGAGGGTTAAAACACTCATTGATGGATAACGATTCAGCAGCGAAGATTCAAGCGTCTTTGCATACTCTGAATCATCATCGCTTTCTCCGGTATTAAGGACAATAACTTTTGGAATGTTTGACAGAAACTGTAACGGCCTCATCGCCTTCATCTCCTCTTTGGTGAATTCCACGTTTCTCAGCGCCGTTTCTTTCATGAGGAAATCCCTGCATTTCAGAAGCAGTTTTTTCTCTGTTTCGTCAGGTTTCTTTCCGCGTTTTTTCCCTTCTTCCATACGTTCAAGACGTTTTTCAATCAATTCAAGATCACCAAAGACCAGTTCGAGTTCAACCGTCTCGATATCCCTGACCGGGTTTATGCTTGCCATCGGGTGAATAACGGATTCATCGTAAAAGGCTCTTACCACATGGACAATGGCATCAACGTCTTTTATTAAATCAAAAACCTTCCTGTTCTGTTTCACATCGCCTTTTGTCAGACCGATATAATCAATATATTCAATTGTGGCGTATGTTGTCTTTTTTGGCCTGTAAATCTCAGACAGTATGTCAATCTTTGGATCGGGTACTTTTACCACACCGATGTTAGGTTCGCCGGAAATTGTTGGATAGATTGTTGTTTCACTATTCAGCCCTGTCAGTGCATTGAAGACTGTAGTTTTTCCTGAATTGGATAACCCGATAATCGCAATTTTCATTGTTCCTCCGAAAAATAATATTATAAACAAATCAAATTCCTTCTTTCAAGTTTTAGGGCCACATTGTAACACGGCCGGCTAATTTCCTTGACATGCTTTCCCTAAAGCTGTTACTGTTAAACACATCAACAACAACTGTACCCGGACGAAAACTGCGTCTTTGTAGCCCCCGCACTGCATCACGTTTTTTCCCCCGAACAGAGAAAGAAGGATTTTATGGAATTTCACACATTTGAGCTTCACCCCCAGATTACGGCCGGCGTTAAGGCGCTCGGCTACCGCACACCAACTCCCATCCAGTGCCGCAGGGAGCAGAAGAGTCCTGCACAAGTTAGCGCCCACGTTGCCGCTGCCCCCAAACAGAGGGCGCATCAGCCGAGTTCTGCACTGCCCGCACAGAAGGCTGCTCACCGTGGTTCATCTGCCCTGCACTCCGGCTCAGCATCACACCGAAATTATTCTCACAAGCAGGGAATGTGAGAATAATCGCAAGAGTGCAGCAGTAGGAAGTAAAGGAGAAGATGCATGGATGGAAGAAGACGTTCCGATGTAAGGCCGGGATTGCGTGTTTCGATCGTGTTGAAGAAAGACCAGCGGACCGGCAAACTCACCGAGGGAATTGTCGGGGATATTCTCACGAATTCTCCGGCACATCCCCATGGCATTAAAGTTCGCCTGAAAAACGGAGAGGTCGGCAGGGTAAAGGAGATACTTGACGATTAGCGTTGTGTATCTGACTCATCTTTACAATAACGTTACTGCTGTCATTCCCGTGAAAACGGGAATCCAGAAGCATAAAAACTGGATTCCGCATCAAGTGCGGAATGACGGATAGACAGAAATGACTATCAATTAGAGGATCAGTTATCAAAGGGTATTATAGTGCCATCTTTTCTTTAACTATTGACTTTGACGTTACCCACCATAACCCACAATCGCAATGCCTGCTTTTTTTGACTCCTCAATAATTTTGTCTCTGTTGAGGATGATGCTATTTTTTGCCTCAATAGCGAGGACCCTTGCTGAGACCTCGATCATCGCCTTTAATGTATTTAATCCTATGACAGGCACATCAAATCTCATATCCTGATTGGGTTTGCTGACCTTAACGACCACAGAGCCCTTGCCTGCAAGCCTTCCCCCTCTTTTTATTGCCTCATCTGTTCCCTCAATGGCTTCTACTGCCATCACAGCTTGATTTTTTACCACAACAGTCTGTCCTATGTCCAGTCTGCCAATCTCCTTCGCAATCTTCCAGCCAAATGCAATATCTTTCCACTCGTCCTCTGTAGGTTTATTTTTAGTAAGAACTCCATCTGGTGTTAATATACCTTCGCTAAAACGTGTTATGTCTAAAAGATGAATTCCCTCATCCTCAAGTTCTTTCGTAATAGCTAAAATCAAGAAAAGGGGTCAAACCTTTAAAATTTAATTGACATTCCCCCATTTCTCTTTATATTCTATTCACATGGCAAGACAACCAAATAGTACATAATACCAATTGGGGTCAGGCTTGTCTATTGCAATTTGACAATATTCCTATCACATGTTTTATGTCTAACTCAAGGTTTTTGTCCTTCAAATATCTTGAAATAATCGGAAAGGTGAAAGAAAGGTGTCAGGTCTTGAGAGGCTGTGTCGCAATCACCTTGAAACGTAATTTCGTCATTCTGAAC
>PEUB01000026.1:778-16758 GCA_002780895.1 Nitrospirae bacterium CG02_land_8_20_14_3_00_41_53 | reverse complement strand
ACAAATCTATTTGTTCTTGTCAGTAAAGATAGGGGTCTGCTCTTCAAACTACCCCAAGATGTAAAGGATATTTAAGGTTATTTCTTTTTAGGAATAAGCCCTAAGCGATCAAAGTCTTCTTCTGCCCAGCCAGCGTCCCGAATCATGGCTTTAATGGTCTTTGGAGGGAATGTATCCCCTGATCTGTGATAGGAGAGAACAACTCGACGTCCATCGGGATGCCTGAAAATAAGGTGTCCCTCTCCTTTCTTTAGTTTGTTTGAATCCATCTCGTTCTAAGGCATGTCTAAAGTCATTGGCTGTGATATTCTTAGGAAGGATCATGCAACTATGCTAATTGCCGGTTCAGGGATGACCTCTATGGCACTTTTTTCAGGGATCGACTCTCCTGACTCTCGAAGATCTTCGATATAGAGCTCTACTGCTTCTCTTATACTCTTTAATGCCTCTTCATAAGTATATCCCCAGGTATGACATCCTTTCAATGCCGGGCAGTAGGCGTGGTATGCCATCCGATCATCTTTAGGGTCTTCCTCTATAACTACCTTGAAAATATACGTCTTCATCAAACCTCCTTTATTTCTTAGGTTTTCCATGAAAAAACCGTCGAACTATTGAATATTATAGCACAAAACCAATTAGGCATTTTTTGTAGGTTACGAGACCCTTCGTTTCACTCAGGGTGACAAATGAAAGCCTGAATGCCTATCCCTTATATCCCACAATCGCAATGCCTGCTTTTTGTGACTCCTCAATAATTTTGTCTCTGTTAAGGATGATGCTCTTTTTTGCTTCAACAGACAGAACCCTCGCATGTACCTCAATCATTGCCTTTAATGTATTTAATCCTATGACAGGCACATCAAATCTCATATCCTGATTGGGTTTGCTGACCTTTACGACCACAGCGCCCTTGCCTGCAACCTTTCCCCCTCTTATTATTGCCTCATCTGTTCCTTCGATTGCTTCCACTGCCATTACAGCCTGATTTTTGACCACAACAGTCTGTCCTATGTCCAGCCTGCCAATCTCCTTTGCAATCTTCCAGCCAAATGCAATATCTTTCCACTCGTCCTCTGTAGGTTTATTTTCAGTAAGAACTCCATCTGGTGTTAATATGCCTTTGCTAAAACGTGTTATGTCTAAAAGATGAATTCCCTCATCCTCAAGTTCTTTCGTAATAGCTAACATTATTGAATCATCTCTTTTGTCCTTCAAAGAAAATAAAAGTTTAACTGCCCTGAGATCGGGCGTAATCTTACTTTTATATAGCAACGTCTTAGATACTTTTCCTGCCATTACTGCTTCTTTTATATCATATTTTTTTAGGGTATCTAAGATCTTTCCGAATTTACCGACATTTACCCATTTTATCTCATCTACATAAGAGGAAAGTGTTTTGTCAGCAAGAGGCTCAAGTGCTATAGCAATAACTATATACCCCTGCGACTTGGCCTCACTGGCGATGGCTGTTGGTAATTCACCTGTGCCTGCTATTAAACCGAGTTTTTTCATATGAAAATATTTTATGTAATCTCCCCTAACCCCTCTTTAGAAAAGAAGGGAATACTTAATTGTATTGATTGATGTGGTATAGAAAAGTCCCCCTTTTCTAAAGGGGGATTACTGATATTCATTATCTGCAGATGCCTCTTTTATTCTTCTGTATGAACTCAATGAGATGCTTTATCTCATCCGTGTATGGAAGGTCTTCCTGTATTTTCTTTATTGCATCTTTTAGTGCCCGCTTTTCCCTGAAAATTATCTTGTATGCCTTTTTAAGTTCGTTTATCGTTGCGTCAGAAAAGCCATGCCGCTTGAGGCCGATAGTGTTTAGGCCGAATAGCTTTGCCCGTGCTCCTGAGGCTATCATATAAGGTGGTATATCCTGTCCTACTCCACTGAACCCACCAACCATTGTATAAGCTCCGATTCTTGTGAACTGATGAATTGCAACAAGTCCGCCTATCACAGCATAGTTTTCTACAACAACATGGCCTGCAAGAGTCGCAGCATTTGCCATTATTATTTGACTGCCTATCTTACAGTCATGGGCTATATGGACATAGGCCATAATAAAATTTTTATCTCCGATTGTAGTTATACCATCTCCACCAACAGATGCCCTATGTATTGTTGTGTATTCCCTGATGGTATTATTGTTCCCTATCTTTAAGCCTGTTTTTTCTCCCTTGTATTTCAAATCCTGTGGCGGGAGACCGATACTTGTGAATGGAAACACTGTACAGTTTTCACCTATCTCGGTGTTACCTTCTACAATTACATTTGAAATAAGTTTTGAGCCTTTCTTAATACGGGCTCCTTCTCTAATAATGCAGAATGGACCAATATAGGTATCTTTATCTATTTCGACATCATGGTCTATGATTGCTGTAGGATGGATTTCCTTTTTCATAATTTATATCTCTCTATCTGCTCTATCTGTGAGCATTGCAGTGAATTCAGCTTCTGCAACAACTTTTTCTTCGACAACTGCATTGCCGGAGAACTTCCAAACATTTCCTCTCTGCTGTAAGATGGATATCTCTAATCTTAGCTGGTCTCCAGGTACAACTGGTTTTCTGAATTTTGCCTTTTCTATACTCATGAAGTAAACAGACCTGCCATCACTGGCCCCTGGACGGAAAGCCAGTATGCCTGCAACCTGTGCCAGCGCCTCAATTATCAGGACGCCAGGCATTATAGGATGCCCCGGGAAGTGTCCCTGGAAAAACCCTTCGTTAATCGTCACATTTTTTATCCCGACAGCCTTTATCCCTGGTTCTATATCAATAATCCTGTCCACTAAAAGGAATGGATATCGGTGAGGTAAGAGTTTCTGTATCTCCTTTATATCCATCATTCAGGTTTCCTCCTTTCAAGCTCCTTTATCTTTTCTTCGAGTTCTTTTATTTTTTTATTTAGTTCTGGCAGTTTTGTGAATATGGCATGGGCCTTTAACCAATCTCTGTGGGGGATAGCAAATGTGCCTGAATATACACCTTTAGTTACATGACCCATAACACCTGACTGTGCGCCAATCATGGTCTCAGATTCTATTTTTGCATGATCCGAAACTCCAACCTGACCTGCTAAGGTGACATAATTACCTATCTCTGCGCTGCCCCCAATCCCGACCTGGGCAATAATAATCGAGTTGTTACCAATTTTGACATTGTGCGCTATCTGGACAAGGTTATCAATCTTTGTACCTTTACCTATTATCGTGTTCCCTGTTGTTGCCCTGTCAATAGATACGTTAGAACCTATCTCAACATCATCCTCAATTATAACCCCTCCTACCTGAGGAATTTTATAGTGTCTGCCTTCCTCAAATACATAGCCAAAACCATCAGAGCCTATTACTGAGCCTGAATGTATTATAACCCTGTTGCCGATTTTTACATTCTCTCTCAATGTAACATTTGGATAGATAAGGCAATCTTCTCCTACAGCAGTATCATCACCTATAAAGACATATGGATGAATAACAGTCCTGTCACCAACAGAAACCCCATCTGATATATAAGAGAACGGAAAAATAGAGACATCCTTTCCTATCCTCGCCTTATCAGATACAATTGCATCCTTCATTATCCCAAGAGGTTTTTGTGGTTTTATATAGAAATGTTCGAGCAGTTTTGCAAAGGCAAAATAGGGGTTCGGTACTTTAAGTTGTCTAATATCAATATCAGCTATCGGTTCTTTTACAATCACACATGAAGCCTTGCATCCTAAAAGGTCTTTTACATATCTCTGTGCTGAAATAAATGTGATATCTCCCTCTTGAGCCTCCTTTATACCTGAAACTCCTGTAATCTCAATGTTATCCGCCTGAGGCGGACCGATTATCTCCCCGTTAAGAAGAGATGCAATTTCTTTGAGTTTCACTACTTCCTTGATCTGGTTTTTGACTCGTCATATTTTTTTAAAACACTATCTGTGATGTCTATGCCTTTATTTGAATAAATGACCATTCCTCTCTCAATGATGAGGGTGTATCCTTCTTCTGCTCCGATCTTCTCTATTATTTCGCGGCTCTCTTTTATTATTGCACCCGTTAGTTCTCCTTCTTTTTTCTTGACCTCAGCCTGTGAATCCTGGACAAGCCGATTGTATTCCCTGAGCAATTTTTCTAATTCATCCTCTTTTTTCTTCCTTGCCCCTGCAGAAAGTACAGATGCCTGTTTTTCCATCTCGCCTTTTAGTTTTTCTATAGCCTTGCCTTTTTCCTCTATTGTAGACTCCTTTGATTTTATTAATGCCTCGAGGTCAGATTTTGCCTTCTTCCCTGCTTCAGACTCATTCAAGACCTTCTGAAGGTCTATAGAACCGAATTTTGCAGAATCAGCCGCGAGTAAAGAAACCGGCAGGATGCAAAGAGCAAAGAGCAAAGAGCAAAGAGTTAAGAGTTTTTTTAATATCGATTTTTTCATATATCCTCCTCAATAGTTTTTCTGTTTTATTCTAATTTATCCTAAAAGAACGATCCAAATCCGAATTCAAACCTGCTGGGTTTTTCCCCTGGTTTTTTAGCAATATTATAGCCCCACTCAATCCTTATAGGCCCCATAGGTGAAATCCATCTTATGCCTGCTCCGGTAGTATATCTGAGGCTGCCAAATTTTTTAAATGATTCATAAGAATTTCCTGCATCAACAAATACCACACCCTTTAGCCTTACATCGCTAATGATGGGAAAGATATATTCTGTATTGAAAATTAGTTCTTCTCTTCCTCCAATAGCATCTCCTGTATTTTCATCTCTTGGCCCTGCCTCACCAAATCCCAGTCCCCTTATAGTGTATATTCCACCCACATAAAATCTCTCATATAATGGTAATTCCTTACCTAATACACCTGTAGCATAACCAAGCCTTCCCCTGAACATAACAGTTGTCATTCCGAGCGGAAAATACCATGCGGAATCGACTTCACTCTTCACGAAATTGTTAGTACCACCCAAGCCTGCATAGGTAACATAGAGGGAATTCCTCGAACCCCTTGTTGGGTCAAGGTAATTGTCTCTCGAATCTCTTATTAAGGATGGGGTTATGCTGCTCGTAACTCTTGTGCCTTCCTGATCCCTTATTATTGCTGAGGCATTTTCGGATACATTAAATATATTTGCATTCTCAAAGCGGTATGCGATATCTCCAAACCAGTAATCTGAAAACCTTTTACCGAAGGAAATCCCCAACCCTGTTGCCTTTTTCTCATATTCTATGAATTGACTTGTCGTCGTCTTATAAATATTTGTTGTGAATGAGATAGGCTTATCCATAAACCATGGGTCCATGAAAGTGATATCGTAGTAAGTAGTTTTGCTGCCGAGTTCCCCCCTGAGCTTTATAAGTTGTCCTTTACCAAAGAGATTGCCCTGTGTTACTTCAGCCATTCCGATAATTTTTTCGATAGAGCTATAGCCACCTCCAATGCTGAAAAAGCCGGTCGGCCTTTCCTTTACCTTGATACCAACATCTACCAGTTTTTCCTCCGGCCGCGGTTTCGGGATTAGCTCTACTGTTTCGAAAAAGTTAAGGTTATTGATCCTTTCATAGCTCCTTTTTATCTTGGTACTATTAAAGATATCACCTTCATCAAACGAGACCTCCCTTCGTATCACCTTGTCCCTTGTTTTTGTATTTCCGGAAACCTCTATCCTGCCTATCTTGTATCTATCACCCTCATCAATCTTCAGGAATACCTTTACAAGTTTGTTGATTTCATCAGGTATCAGATCAGGGGTAACAGTTATAATCGCATATCCATTTTCTGAATATAATTCAGATATTGAGAATATGTCCCTTCTAAGATTCTCTTTGCTAAAAGGCTTGTTAGGCGCCATGGTAATTCTTTTCTTTATTTCATCATCGCTAAAGACCTTATTGCCCGAGAATTCAATAGAGGATATTTTGAACTGGTCACCTTCTGAAACCGGTATTGTTATAATCATTCTTTTTTTATCATCTGTGAGTTGAATCTTTGGCTCTCCCACCGCTACCTTGATAAACCCGTTATTAAAATAAAGGTCCCTTATCTTTTCAATATCCGATTCCATACGCTCCTTTTTATAATAGCCGGAGGAAGTAATAAACGAGAAAAACCACCATTCTTTAGTCTCTATAGCCTTTTTTATCTTGCTTGTTGAAATAGCCTTATTGCCCTCTATATTTATTTTCTTAATCTTTACTTTAGTACCTTCCTCGATCTGATAAGTCAGGCTGACCTCATCCGGAGTTATAGTTTTAATAACAGGGATTATACTTGACAGCCAGTATCCTTCTTCTTCATAAAATGCCCTGAGCTTGTTTGCATTGTCCTGTATCAGGACTGCGTCAGCAATGGAGCCGGTTGTTATCGTGAGCTTTTCCTTCAGCTTTGAATTGTCAAACTCCTTGTTGCCCTGAAATTCGATTTTTATAATGGTGGGTTTTTCCTTCACAGCGTATATCAGTCTCACACCACCCTCAAATGGTTCAATCTCAGCCCTGACATCATCAAAATACCCCATCTTGAAAATGTTTTTAATGTCTTCATTAGTTTTTTCCTGGGAGATTGGGTCGCCTGCTCTCTGGGTAATCTTAGACTTTACAGCGCTTTCTTCAATCCTTTTTAGCCCTTTTATCTCTATTGAGTTAATAACAGGAAGTTCCTGTGCATGAATAAGCCATGGTGTCAAAATGATATCGAGGAACAGTAATATTAAAACAATTTTTTTAGGCATTTTTGTCTCCTGTATTATAGACTCGGAAAGTATAGCATTCTTAAAGGGGTGGTTGTAAATAAAAAAGAATTTTTCTTGACAAAATAAAAAGACTTGGTTATCATTAGATATCTTTCTGAAGAATTGGCAAAAGAAAAAGGGCAGTTTATCCAGCACCTTGAGAATATTCTGCGGTCAAGGTGCTTGGATTTATTCTTTTTACAAATTTTTACACGCTATTTTTTAATTTTGAGGGAAGGGGGGTGATGATAAGGATTTGAGGTTTTCTTTAGTCTGGCAGTGTTATACAAAAAACTTAGTAGAAGGAGGTAAGCGATGGGAATCCCAGGACAGGAACATTTGTGGGATAAGGAAGTAAAAGGCCACAGAACGTACAATGATATCAGGATTTTTACGGATGAGCAACTGAAGAACTATACAGAAGAGGAGCTTAAGAATTTCAAGCCCAAACATGATACGCCAATGTTGGATGAACTCGAAAAAGGTCCATGGCCCAGTTTTGTAAGCGATATAAAGAGGGAAGCATTGCATAGAAAGAAACTCGCGCAGGATGATATGATGATACCAAGGGATGTAGCAGATGATCTTTTGGGACAGGTTGAACTTTCCTATGTAGAGAAGGAAACTCACTGGAAACATGGTGGTATTGTTGGTGTGTTAGGTTACGGCGGAGGCGTTGTAGGCCGTTATTCTGACCAGCAAGCGAAATTCCCGGGTGTTGCGCATTTCCATACATATAGAATCAATCAACCTGGTGGAAAATTTTATACAACTGACTGGCTTAGGGGCTTTTGTGATATATGCGAATACCGCGGAAGCGGAATAACAAATATGCATGGCTCCACAGGTGATATGGTCATCTTGGGTACTACTTCAGATCAGTTGGAGCCTATATTCTTCGATCTGACCCATGATCTTGGTGTTGACATAGGTGGTTCGGGTGGAAACCTCCGTACACCTTCAGATTGTCTTGGTAAGGCAAGATGTGAATTCGCATGTTTCGATACTATGGACATGTGTTATGACATGACCATGACCTACCAGGATGAATTACATAGGCCGGCCTTCCCGTATAAATTCAAGTTCAAATTTGATGGATGTCCAAATGGCTGCGTGGCCAGTATAGCAAGGTCAGATTGCGCCTTCATCGGCACATGGAAAGACGATATAAGAATTAATCAGGAGGCAGTAAAGGAATATATTGCCGGAAAGATCCCCCGTAATGGGGGAGAAATGACCGGGAGAGATTGGGGAGCGTTCAACATTCAGGAGGAGGTAATTGAACGCTGTCCTACCCAGTGTATGAACTGGGATGGAAATAAAATAAGCATTAACAATGGTGAATGCACCCGCTGCATGCACTGTATTGATGTCATGCCTGAGGCATTAAGGGTGGGAGCAGACCAGGGTCTTTCTTTACTATTCGGTGCAAAGGCGCCTATCTTAGAAGGTGCACGACTGGCCACATTGGTAATACCCTTTATGTATGCAAAGAGCCCGTATGACAATATAAAAGCTGTTGTAAGGAAGGCCATTGACTGGTGGACAGAAGAAGGCAAAAACCGTGAGCGTATTGGAGAATTGATTAACAGGGTTGGTTTGGGAACATTCCTGGATGTGCTTGGTATTCCTGCTATGCCTCAGATGGTAAAGGAGCCCCGTTCTAATGCATACATGTTCTTCAAAGAATCTGAGGTTCCCGGAGGATGGAAGAGGGATATTAAGGATTACAGAAAAAGACACCCAGCCTAATATAAAAAAGGAGGTTATATTATGTCGAAAGGTAAACTTGGCTATTTCAATCCGAAAAAACCAATGGAGAACAGGATAACGGATTGCGGCCCACAACGTTATGAACAGTTTCTTCCGCCTGTTATTAGGAAAAATTACGGAAAGTGGGTATCTCACAGGATATTAGAACCGGGGCTCTTGATGCATGTTTCTGAGACAGGAGATAAGGTTTATACCGTAAGATGTGGTGGGGCAAGGACAATGTCTGTAGAGCATATTCGTGAGATATGTGACATTGCTGATAAGCATTGCGGTGGTTACGTGAGATGGACAACAAGAAATAATGTGGAGTTTATAACAGATAGTGAGGAAAAGGCAAAGGCCCTGAAGAAGGATTTAGACGCAAGAAAATTTCCTGCAGGTTCTCACAAATTCCCTATAGGCGGAACAGGGTTTGGCATTACGGGTATCGTACATACCCAGGGATGGATTCACTGCCACTGCCCTGCTACTGATGCCTCTGGAGTGGTGAAGTCTACAGCAGATGTCTTGTTTGAGCATTTTACGGACATGAAATTGCCTGCAAAACTCAGGATAGCCCTGGCCTGTTGCCTTAATATGTGCGGAGCTGTGCACTGTTCTGACATCGCCATTCTTGGCTACCATCGTAAACCACCTATTGTTGATGATAAGATGATAGGGGGGGCATGCGAAATCCCCCTTGTTATTGCTGCCTGTCCGTTATATGCAATCAAGCCTGTTACTACACCTGAGGGAAAGAAGAGTGTGTCAGTGAATTATGATAAGTGCATGTTCTGTGGGAACTGTTATACCATGTGTGCAGCCATGCCCTTAGCAGATAGCGAGGGAGATTGTATAAATATCCTTGTCGGCGGGAAGATATCTAATCGTATAACGAAACCAAAGTTCTCAAAGATAGTTGTCGCTGCCTTACCTAACAACCCTCCTCGCTGGCCGGAGGTTACTGATACAGTCAAAAAGATTGTAGATGTTTATGCAAGTGATGCGAAAAAGTATGAAAGAATTGGTGACTGGACAGAGAGGATTGGATGGGAGAAATTCTTCGAGAAGACAGGATTGCCCTTTACATGGCACGTAATTGATGATTATCGCCTGGCTTACGATACCCTCAGGACATCGACTCAATTTAAGTTTACAGAACAAGCCTGGGCAGTATCTAAGACAGTAGGAGGTATATAAAAATCAATGTCCCGTCAGATATTTAGATCTGACGGGACAGCCACTTTAGTTTTGAGTGTTAGATGTGTATCTAAAATTATGAAAGGGGTGAGGATTAATGGGAAAGGAAGAGATTAAGAAGGCCATAATTGAATATCTCTCAAAGGGTGCGAAGAGCAAGGTTTATTTTAAGGATATGCTTACAGGTGTGAAGAAGACTATTCCGGATGCTACGGTATCGGAAGTAAAAAATGCTGCCTCTGAGATGGTCCGTGAAGGTGTTGTAGAATACCTCTCAACTGGCAGCACAACAATGTACGGGTTGAAAGGAAGAGGCATATCAGCAGAAGAAGCAGGTGGTAAGACTGAGTGACTGCTCTTTTTCCTGGTGCATCACGGATTATGGTATAAGTGATTAGTATCAGTCATTCTGAAGGAGCAAAGCGACTGAAGAATCTCTATGAAGATAGGCTACAGAGGGTATTTTGAGATTCTTCGCGGAGTTTACCTTGAGCCATCCATTGAGATTCTGAGTTTCGATTGTTGTCGGGACTCAGAATGGCAGATGACAAGGGGCTCAGAATGACACATACCATTCTGCCTCTGAGGTTTTTTATCAGCTTAACACTAAAATCTATAGAGACTCTTTTTCCCTTTGTAGGATATATATAATTTTTATACTCCTTCCTTGACACATTATTAAAATATGCGTTAAAAAATGTGGAGGTTCATTTGTGAAAGAGCCGAAAAATATTGATGAATTCATCTATAAACAGAAGCGAATGCTCGCAGAAAATCCAGAGTGTGCCACTGCTTATTACAATTTAGGAGTAGTCTTAATGAATCAAGGCAGGTTTGATGAGGCAATAGATGCCTTTGAAGAGGCTATAGGGGATAGCGACCGGATGTTCGAGGCATTTGTCAATCTCGGATACATCTATTTTAAGGAAGGTGATCTTGAGAAGGTAGTCAAGGCAAATTTAAGGGCTGTAGAGATAGAGCCCCGATACGCAAGAGGATATGCAAATCTTGGGTTTGCCTATTTACAAATGGGAAAGACTGATGAGGCTATTGAGGCATTGAAAAAGGCTTTGGAGCTGAATCCCGAGATTATTCAGGCGATGTGCAACCTCGCAAATGCCTATCTTCAAAAAGGAGATATAGAAAAGAGTCTTGAGGTTAATAAGAAGATGCTGGAAATGGCTCCTGATTTTTCCTTAGGTTACAATAACCTGTCAAATGCTTATTATTTAAAGGGTGAGTTCGATGAGGCCATTAAATACTGTGACAAGGCGTTAGAATTAGAATTTGAAGTACACCCTGAGTTCCTGAAACTGCTTGAACCTCACCGGAATAAAGACCGAGCCGAATGATAGACAATCTTTTTGGAAAATATCTTCAGGAAGTCAGAAAGGCCGATTATCTCTTTAAAACAATTCAGGAAAAATATCCCTCAAGTGTCCGTTGCAGGATTCATTGCTGTGACTGCTGCCGTGCTGTTTTTGGCGTCTTCCCGATAGAAGCAGCCTATATTCATCATCATTTTAATCGTCTGGACAGGAAGATACTAAGAGATGTTCTCAGAAGGGCGGAAAAGGCAGAGGGTGAGATACTGAAGGCGAAGGATACCCTGAAAGTCTTTGAGGACAAGCCTCAAATGAAAGTGTACGGTTTGGGGAAACAGAGGGTACGATGTCCTTTTCTCTCTGAAAAAGAAGAATGCGTTTTTTATGAGAACCGTCCGATTATCTGCCGTATATACGGAATACCTTTCAGCCTGAAAGATGGAAAAAAGGAGAAAGCTTATGCCTGTGGTCTGTCCGGTTTCCAGGAGAATGTTACCTATCCGACGGTGAAACTTGACAAGATTTATCAGGGACTCTGTAATCTATCAAAGGAACTTTTCACAGAAGCAGGTTATATCCAGCCGGGAAAAAAGGCGAATCTCATGTTGCCGCTTTCGAGAGTATTAAGAATGTCTTTCGAAGCTATTGTAAAGGGAGATTTTGGAGAACAGTAAATAATTTCTCCGCATGTCCGTCCAAATTTGCTATTACAACAGGTAAATCCCCTGTCCCTGAAAAAAGCTCGATCAAAGGTTGAGTAGAAATCCTTAGTTCTTCTGCATTAAATGATTTGAGTAAACTGATAAACTCATTAACCAATTCAGGATAATTATCATTTGACTCCTTTAATTTAAGAGCTTCAAAGAATCCTTCGACCATTGCTTCTTCACAACCGTCTTCTGCCCATACAACTTCCCCCAAACCATCCATTTTATCCAGCCGCATTTTAATGGAAAGATTTAAGAAGAAATAAAAAAGGGCGAAGAGCGGATTAACCGTATCCTTATCAAAATTCATGAGCGGGTCATATTGCCTTGCTGTTGTCAAACGGACGTCTATTTTTTGACCAAAAAATCCCCCTAAATCCCCCTTTGCCAAAGTGGGACTTTCTAAACCCCCCCCTTTGGTAAAGGGGGGTGAGGGGGGATTATTTTCATTTTCTATTCTTACTACAAAATCTCCTGCTGCGTGATGCCAGGGATATATCTGGTAAAAGTCTTTAAGGTCATAATAAAGTGTTAGAATCTTAGAAGCCTGTTTATATATTTCAAAACTTTGTTCAGACGTCAGGTATTTATAACCATTTCCAAACTCCCATAGTTTTAATCTTTGTCCGCCTTTTTCGTCTATGGTAATATGAAATTCGTGGTAGCCTTCAAACCACTCTTCAAGCAAAAAAGATATGGAACTCAGGTTATCAAAGAGATATGCATTGGGTAAATAAGGCAGATTGTATTTTTCCTGTAAATTCTTAAGTACAGAAAATTCTTTCTGTAACCAATCCCTGCCCGTGTCTGTTACAGCTACATTCAAACCGAATTTTACTTTTTCTTCCTTGAGAATTAATTCAATGCTTGCAGGATGGTACAACGCACCATGCTTTTCCGTACGAATAATGATTTCGTTGATATCACCTTTGCCGGCTGTCTTGAATAATGAGACAACATCTTCCTGTCCGAGAAAATTTCTGATAGACTGAAAATACGATCTATAGGTAGTTTTTAATGGATCTCCTTCCAATGGGAAATCGAGTTTGTCATCGTCTACAGGAAGGTCACCGTATGGTGAGGCAACAAGGAACTTAATATTATTTGTCTCCAAAGATATTAAAAGATGCTTAGATTTTTTGCTTTATTTCCGTCATTCCGCACTTGCCTGCCCTCGACTCCGATCGGGGGATGCGGAATCCAGTGGCAATGATATGAGTAATATTTCTGGATTCCTGCTTTCGCAGGAATGACATCCAATTGAAGTGAGTTAGCTATGAGTGACTTCTGCATATATTTATTTTTTCGATGGCCTCTTTTGCCATCTGAGCAACTGTTACTTCCTGCAAATCTGCATCTCTCCAGATAGTGAGAGTGTGTTTGTCAGTTTCGAGAGCTTTCAATTTTTCGATTACATCCGTGAATCCGATGCTTCCCAATGCCCAGGCAGCATATCCACGCAAAGCAGGCTCCTGCTCATCAAGAAAAGAGCGAAGTGCTTTGAAGGCATACTTGACCAATTTCGGTTTTGCCGCTGCAATCCTCCCAATAGCCCACGTTGCTTCCTTCCAGAAGTTTTTATCTTTAAGAAAAGAGAGGATCGCCTCGCTGTACTCTCCAAATAAATCAGGGTTAGTACTGATAATCGTACCGCCGGCTTCCAGTGCACCCCAGGCCGAAGCGCCGGGATATTTTGCGCTTTCCAACAACCGGGATAAGAATTTGCTGACTACATCGGGCCGTTTTTCCCCGACCTTTCTGCATACCTGACCTAATATCTCAATTATTCGCCAGCGTGAATTTTCATCAGGCGTGTATAGCATCCGCTGCAACTCGGAAAGAACGCGGGAGTCCTCTTCTGCTAACGCAATGAGTTCCTCAAGGTTATTATTAGATACATAACCTTGTACCTTTTCCCTCGAAAATTTTTCAGAGTGCAATCTCTTTTTTTCCGAAACAGGCAGGGCAGTCCCGATTCGTTTTTTTACTTTTTCCCCGGCGACTTCCTGAAATTCCTGAATGAGTTTGACAAAGATTAGAACTCCTCTGATGTATCTATCTTCGTAGATTTTTTCGGATAGGATTTTATGCATAATGATGTCGTATGGTCCGATAACAGCATCTGCGTAGTCTTCTCCATATGAAAGTGAAAAAGCCAGGGAATCATCATAATTACATGCAAACAGCAATGCCTCAATAAATGCAGAACCCATATTGTGTCCTGTAACATCGTAAACATAAACCGCACCGCAATGCTCGCAGACCCCAAGAGGAAATTCGATTATTTTCCTTTCCCGTAATTCTTTCGGCTGCTCGATTTTATGGTAACAAAAAGGGCAACTTGGGTCTTTAAGTTCAATGCGTGATCTCATTTCTATCCCTTTAACGATTTATTCCTTTTTTGCTTTTTGCAAAGATTATTTATGTTATCATAACTTATTTAAAAAATTTTCGTAAAGGAGATAATATGCCTATTTATGAATTTCGCTGTCTTGGCTGCGGTCATGTCTTTGAGTTCTTAAAACTTAAAAAAGAAAATGAGGAAATAGAAATGAAGTGTCCGAAATGCAGTTCCACTGAAGTAGAAAGAGTTTTGAGCACGATAAATGTGGCCAGGTCAGGCAGCGGTAAAACCACGAGCACTGTAAAAAGTTGCGGCAGCGGTTCCTGTGCTTCATTTGAGATTCCAGGTCCTAAAAGATGATCCGATGCCCAAGGCTTACCATTGCAGGTCTTGGCGGAGATGCGGGCAAAACTTCTATTAGTGTAGGTTTATGCCGGGCCTGGCAGAAAAAGGGGTATAGGGTCATAGCCTTTAAAAAAGGCCCGGATTATATTGATATGGGCTGGTTACGTTTGGGAGCATCACATCCTTGTTATAATCTTGACCTTTTCTTAATGAGTAAGGATCAGGTACTTTTTTCCTTTAGTCTGAATACAAAGCAAGCAGAAATAGCAGTTATTGAAGGTAATCGCGGTCTTTATGACGGCATGGATGTTGAAGGGAGCGTAAGCACGGCCGAATTGGCAAAGCTTCTTCAGTCTCCGGTCATCCTTGTGGTTGATTGCACAAAGGTCACCCGCACCATTGCAGCATTAGTGCTTGGATGCCAGATGTTCGACCCAGATGTTCCGATTAAAGGTGTGATTCTTAATAGATTAGCTGGGGATCGGCATGAGGAAATTATCCGTAAAAGTATAGAACGTTATTGCCATCTACCTGTGATTGGAGTGATCCCCAGACTAACAAATATCACATTCCCAGGAAGACATCTTGGGTTGGTACCCCCCCAGGAGCATCCCGAAGCTGAAGATGCGATAGCCACTGCAGCTGAAATAGTAGCAAAGTATTTGGATACAGAGCAGTTATGGCAGATTGCCCATCAGGCCCCACCAATCGAAGTTGGTTCAAGGTTCGAAAATCCCCCCTCGCCCCCCTTTACTAAGGGGGGGGTGGGGGGATTAATTAATATCGGTATTATTCGTGATTCGGCCTTCCAATTCTATTACCAGGAAAATCTTGATGCCCTAAGAAGAGCTGGAGCGAGGCTGACTGAATTCAGTGCGCTGACTGACGATTTACCACCTGAACTTGATGTTCTATACATCGGCGGTGGTTTTCCCGAAACTCATGCCGCAGCTCTATCTGCTAATGAAAAATTAAGGAAGGCTATTAAGGAGTCTGCTGAGAATGGTCTGCCCATTTATGCTGAATGTGGCGGTTTGATGTATCTTGGGGAAGATCTGATCTGGGAAGGAAAGACCTATCCCATGGCAGGTGTTTTACCTATTGTAATTGGAGTGAGTAAAAAACCACAGGGTCATGGCTATACTATTGTAGAAGTTGAAGCCCCAAATTCATATTTCAAGACCGGACAGATTCTGCATGGCCATGAATTTCATTATTCCCGCATTCTCAACGTGGACGAAATCCTTCGGCTAACAAAATATAATGAAAATAATCCCCCCTCGCCCCCCTTTAGTAAAGGGGGGCAGGGGGGATTTTCGGAGCAAAAGGATAGTGTTTATTTTTGTTTTAAACTGAAAAGGGGACTTGGGATAATTAATAAAATGGATGGACTCTGTTATAAGAATGTCCTTGTTACTTATACCCATCTTCACGCGATTGGCACAAGGGAATGGGTAGATGGCATTATTAATATCGCGGCGGCTTACAAAAGAAAATAACGAAGATTTAATAACAAATATAACTTTATCTTATAATTTCAACTTTAAGTTGACTTTTCTTAAGACCCGATGTACCATAAT
>PEUB01000026.1:0-757 GCA_002780895.1 Nitrospirae bacterium CG02_land_8_20_14_3_00_41_53 | reverse complement strand
AAAAACTTATCAATTAATAAGTTTTTTTAATTTGACGTTAATTCATGTTTTATATTAGCCTTTATGACTCCTGACAAGGGAACTATTTATTTGTTGCATTTATTAAAAAGGATATGATATTGTATTGTGCTTTCAATTGGGGTTTTCCCAAATAAACTGGTTAAACAATAAAAAGGAGGTAAAAAACTATGCCAATGTGGAATTACAAGGGGAAAGAATATGAACTTGATGAGGACGGTTTTCTTACAGACTGGAAAGCATGGGAAGAAGGAATGGCGACAGAAATGGCAAAGAAGGACTCTATTGAGCTTACCGAGAAACACTGGATTATAATAAAGTTTCTGAGGGATTACTTTATTAAGTTTGAGATTGCTCCCCCGATAAAGATTCTCGTCAAGGAGATTGGCAAGGCTTTTGGGGCGGAAATGGGTAATACAAAATACCTTTATAGTCTTTTTCCAGCAGGTCCAGCAGTAATGGCATGTAGGTATGCAGGACTTCCAAAACCAACTGGCTGCGTATAAAAAATAAAAAGCAAGAGGTGGGAAGTGGAAGTTTTTCTTCTTACTTCTTGCTATTTATTATTGTATTTTAGTTTAATTTAAGTAGACTAAATTTCATAAAATAAAAAACAGCTTGTTTGAAGATGTAATAGTTTTAAAATGCAAGTATTTTAAAACATAAAGGAGAATGACCCTGGATATTAATCTTAAGGATCTCCTGTTAGAAAAAAAATCCACTATCCTAAAAAGATGGT
>PEUB01000154.1 GCA_002780895.1 Nitrospirae bacterium CG02_land_8_20_14_3_00_41_53 | reverse complement strand
TTCGGATAAATTAGAGGGTGGGCAAATTATTCAAAAGTTGTAAGGCCTTTTGAAAAAATCCTAACTGGCCTAAATTTAGTGTCTGAATCGCAGAATATTTCTGGATAAGGCAGGAGATAGCCCTGAGAGCGGATTTGAATTCTGTTTTTAAAAGAATTCACCTCGGAGGTCGTTGCGACCGAGAATCAGCGACGGGGCTGTCTCCTGCCTTATAACGTATTTATCTTATGTGCCAGGCATCCTGCCCCAAAGCCGTTGTCTATATTCATTACTGCAATCCCCGGCACACAGGAATTCAGCATTGCAAAAAGTGCAGTTAAACCATTGAGGCTTGTTCCATAGCCGATTGAGGTCGGAACTGCAATAATTGGTTTATCTATAAGGCCGCCGACAACAGAAGGAAGAGCGCCTTCCATGCCTGCGACGACTATAATTACCCTTGCAGAATCGAGGGATTTTTTTGTATCCATAAGCCTGTGAATTCCTGCTATCCCAACGTCATAAATAGTCTCAACCCTGCTTCCAAGAAACGATGCTGTGACTGCTGCCTCTTCTGCAACAGGTATGTCAGATGTACCAGCAGAAAGTATAAGAATGCAACCCTTTTTCTTTTTCTCACCATTTGCTGATATCGCACCTGATAAAGGATGAAAGACTGCATTCCTAATTTTAAGACCGTCATATATCTCTTTTGATGCCTTTGTAATCAATAATTTTTTGCTTTTTTTGAATATGGAGCGTGCTATGACAATGACATCTTCTATTCTCTTACCTTCAGCAAATATCACTTCCGGAATCCCCTGTCTTATATGCCTGTGGTGGTCAATCTTGGCAAAGGACAGGTCTTCATAGGGGAGATGCTTTAATGTATCTAATGCTCTTTCAATACTGATTTTGCTGGATTGAACCGATTTGAGGATATTTTTAATTCTTGAGCTATCCATAAAACTCTGATTTCAACGAGCGTTCCAATAAATCTTTGACAGCAAGAACAGGGTCTTTATCCTCATAAAGAATCCTATAGACCTGCTCTACAATAGGCATCTCAATATTATATTTTTTTGACAGTTCGAATGCAGATTCCGCTGTTGCCACTCCTTCTGCAATACTTCTTGTCTGATTTAAAATATCCTTAAGTTTAATGCCCTGTCCAAGTTTGATTCCTACAGTATAATTCCTTGATAGAGGACTTGTGCACGTGAGTACCAGATCTCCTATCCCGCTGAGTCCTGAGAATGTTCTTTCCTTTGCACCCATTGCGATACCCAGCCTTGTCATTTCAACAAGCCCTCTTGTTATAAGTGAGGCTCGTGCATTATTGCCAAGACCAAGGCTATCAGAGATTCCGGATGCTATTGCCATCACATTTTTTAAAGCCCCTCCGATCTCTACGCCAAGTATATCGTCATGGGTATAGACTCTGAAATTGTTTATATTGAACATTTCTTGAAGTATAAACCCTATCTTTTTGTCTTCTGTTGCAAGTGTAACAGCAGCAGGCAATTTTTTTATCACCTCTTTTGCAAAACTCGGGCCTGAAAGGACTGCAACAGGATGGTCTGAAAGTTCTTTTAATATAGATGAAACTGTCAGAAGCGTTCCTCTTTCTATGCCTTTTGATGCACTTATTATTATTGCCTGCTCCGGCATGTAAGGAAAGGCTTCTTTGAATACGGCTCTTGTATACTGTGCAGGAACAGCATTCAGGACATAACGTGCTTTTTTTACAGCATCATCAATACTGTGTGTAATCCTGAGATCATCGGGAAGTGTGATATCCGGCAGATAAGCGCTATTTGTCCGCGTGTTATTTATCTCTTCAGCGACATCTTTTTCTCGGGCCCAGAGGGTTACATCAAAGCTTTTATTTGATAAAAGGCATGCAAGGGTTGTTCCCCAGCTTCCCGCGCCTATAACAGAAATATAACTCATGGTTTAACCTTTACCATTTTATATGATGCATTATACATGAAATAAAAACTAATATTTTACAAATGATATTTTTATCGTGCATCCCGCATAATGCATCCTATTCAAGTTATGCCTGCAATTACTAATAAGATCATAAGTGAAGCCATTTGCATGTCATTCCCGCTTGTCGGGAATCTTTCTGACCGCCTATTATTAGGAGGACCCCAGAAGGATTCTGGACAAGCCAGAATGACAATCTTAATCCATAAATGTGGTTTTACTTATGAACTTCTTAGTAAGTAATTAACGATTTACCTATCTCTACTTCTGCGATTTCTCGATCTTGGCCCACGTATCGCGTAAGGTTACCGTACGGTTGAATATGAGTGCTCCATCAGAAGAATCAACCGAATCGACGCAGAAATAGCCCAGTCTCTCAAACTGGTAGCGACTTCCTGGTACCGCGCCTGCCAGACTTGGTTCAACACGGCATGATGTCAATATCTCCAGCGATTTAGGATTCAAAAAAGATTTGAAATCACGACCATCTTTTTCATCGCCTGGATTTTCTTTTACAAAGAGATGATCGTACAGGCACACTTCAGCCTTGATCGCGTGGGCAGCCGAAACCCAGTGCAGCGTTGCCTTGACCTTGCGCCCGTCCGGCGAGTCACCACCCCGTGTCTTCGGGTCATAAGTGCAGTGCAATTCCACCACTTCGCCTGTCTGTTCATCCTTAACCACACCCACACATTTAATAAAATATGCATACCGCAGCCGTACCTCACGACCTGGGGCCAAACGGAAGAACTGTTTTGGTGGGTCCTCACGAAAATCCTCTTGTTCGATGTATAGCACGCGTGAAAAAGGAACCTTTCGTGTCCCCATACCAAAATCCTCAGGATTGTTTATCGCCTCCAACTCCTCCACCTGGTTTTCAGGATAGTTGTCTATGACTACCCGAAGCGGGCGCAACACAGCCATAACACGCGGGGCGCTTTTATTCAAATCTTCGCGGAGACAGTGCTCGAGCAGTGCCATATCTACCATGCTATTCCTCTTAGCCACTCCGATACGCTCGCAAAAGTTTTGGATTGTCTCAGGTGTGTAGCCGCGTCTGCGCAAACCTGATAGCGTAGGAATACGAGGATCGTCCCATCCGGTAACATATCTCTGTTCTACCAACTCCACAAGCCTTCGTTTACTCAATACTGTGTGGCTGAGATTGAGGCGGGCGAATTCTATCTGCTGCGGATGATAGACGTTCAATTCGTTCAGAAACCAGTCGTACAACGGACGATGATCTTCAAATTCCAGTGTGCAAATCGAATGTGTAATACCTTCGATAGAATCCGAGATACAATGGGCAAAGTCATATATAGGATAAATGCACCATTTATTACCGGTCCTGTGATGTTCGGCCTTCAGGATGCGATAGATGACAGGATCTCGCATGTTTAAATTTCCAGATGCCATATCAATCTTTGCCCGAAGTACGCGGGAACCTTCCTCAAATTCTCCTTTCCGCATGCGATAGAACAAGTCCAGGTTCTCTTCTATTGAACGCGTACGATATGGACTGTCCTTGCCAGGCTCGGTCAGGGTTCCGCGGTACTCTCTTATTTCATCTGCGCTCAAGTCACAAACATACGCCTTGCCGTCTTTGATCAACTGTACAGCGTACTGGTACATCTGCTCAAAGTAGTCGGAGGCATAAAACAGCCGGTCACCCCAGTCGAATCCAAGCCATCGAACATCCTCCTTTATAGATTCCACATATTCTATTTCCTCTTTAGTAGGATTAGTATCGTCGAATCGCAGATTGCAAAGACCTCCGAATTCTGCAGCGAGCCCGAAATTGAGGCAGATGGACTTTGCATGTCCAATATGTAGATACCCATTCGGCTCAGGCGGGAATCGGGTATGAACACGACTGTCATATTTTTTTGCCTTTAAATCTTCTAAAACAATATCTCTGATGAAATTGGATGTTTGAAAAGAAACTGAAGGAGTCATATCCGCAGTTTCTTTATTATTTTTTGTTATTGGAATATTTTTCAGGATTCTACTCCTTAATTGGTGATGAAAAATTTTTTCAACACATACGGCTATTACTATATAGACTTAATTATAGTATATTTTGTGTCATTACTGTTCAAAACTATTTTTATTTAAGATTATTTATCCAGAGGGCTCCGGACCCCGAGGACATTCTTAGTCGCAACATGCGTATAAATCATGGTGGTCTGGAGGTTACTGTGGCCGGGCAACTACCGATGGTCCTGACCGGTTATCGTAAAGGGCATCCAAGGGACTTTGAGGGGCATTTGTCATGTCACGCAGGACATGGGTGTAGATCATTGTAGTCTCAACATTCTTATGGCCGAGCAGCTCCTGAATCTCTCTGAGACTGAGTGTTTTTATTGCAGAAATCGAGGAACTTGCTGGCCCAGTGGGCATAATAGGGGATATGCTTCTCGGGCACAAGTTTGCGGGACCGCAGGAACGCCTGAAAATCGGGTAATATGCTCTCTTTTTCCATAAACTCCTTACTATGCCAATTGCGTATAATTAAATATTATCCACA
>PEUB01000061.1 GCA_002780895.1 Nitrospirae bacterium CG02_land_8_20_14_3_00_41_53 | reverse complement strand
CTTGAGTTGCAAAGATTCAAAAATGATGGAGTTGCTGACAAATAGCAAACACATCCTTGTAATAAAGCTAAGATACCTTGGAGATTCCATATGGATGCTGCCTTTTGTAGAGAATCTCAAACAAAATCTGCCCTGTGTAAGATTATCAGTGTTAGTTAACAAAGGCACCGAGGCATTTTTTTATAATTGCCTATCTGTAGATAATGTTATCCCTTTCCCCCGTAAGGAAGTAAAAAATGGTTTGAGAGGGGTTATCAGATTTTTATCCCTTTTGAGAGGCATTAGAAGGTTGAAACCAGATGTCGTTATAGAACTGACAGATGCTGACCGACCTGCGATAATAGGTCTTCTTTCTGGGGCAAAGATAAGGATCGGATACAATAACGAAAACAGATGGAGAAACCGCCTCTATACGCATATTGTTAAATCCAGGATAAATATAAAACACATGGTTGAGTATCACCTGGATGTCCTGAGAGAACTTGGGATGAGGATATTTGATGATTCAATCAAGGTTCATGTTGACGGGGTAACCTTTCAGTCCCTGAGGGAAAAGATACCATCTGTGTTTCACGAAGATGGAAGGAAAAAGGTCTTAGTGCATCCCGGTGCAAGAAACCCCTTAAGGCAGTGGGATGCTGAGAAATTCGCATACCTTTGCGATGCACTCTCAGATACATGCAGAACCTTCTTAATTGCAGGACCAGATGAAGGGGCGATATTAAAAGAGGTTCTTAGATACATGAAAACCCAGCCAGAAATCTGTTTAAATAATCTCAGTCTTTATGAATTCGCAGCACTGTGCGAGTTATGTGACATATTTATAGGGAATGACAGCGGGCCCATTCATATTGCATCAGCAAAGACATTTACCATAGGGATTTACGGACCTAGCCTTCCTGAACTCGCAGGCCCATGGACTCAAAAAAAACTCATTTTTGATCCTGGTCCATTGCCATGCAGACCGTGCAGACAAGACAGATGCAGCAATATCGAGTCTAAGGCATGCATTAGTAGAATTAAACCCGAAGAAGTAGTAGAGAAGATAAAAGAAATCTTAAGCACACTCTAAATCTACAATTTAAGATATTTGTCAATACCGTTACTGCAAAAATATCCATCTTCCTTCTGCATCTTTTCTAAAAGGACAATATTTCTTTCAAGATTCTCCCTGTTAGGAATTTCGAGCTAATTTGTGCTAAATTATAGCAACTTGAAAATATCAGTCTTTATGAATTATGAATTCAGACATATCTGAAGTTTTAAAGAAAAAATCCTCAAATAACTGGAAGGATGATGTTTCTATCCTCTGGCAGCTTTCAAAAACCTATATATGGAGACTTATTGCTGCCCTTCTTTGCGGTCTGGTCTTATCAGGCATTAATGGAGCCATTGCATGGGCTATTAAGCCTGCATTGGACTCTATTTTTGTTGAAAAATCAGCAGGTTTTTTAATTCTGCTGCCGTTTGGAATAATAATCCTTTTTTTGATGCGCGGTGTGTTCACGTATTTAACTAACTATTTAATGAGTTCCATTGGCGCAAAAATAGTAAGGTCATTAAGACAGGGGATATATGATAAACTCCTCACGCTGCCCATCTCTTTTTATAACAGGACATCAAGTGGTTCTGTGGTATCAAAAGTGCTCAATGATGTAGGGATGCTAAATCAAATAGTAGCATACACCGTTAAGGACTTTTTTGTTGAGGGTGGCACGGTGATCGTGCTTGCTGCTGTGGCGATCTCAAGAAGATGGGATCTCGCTCTTCTGTCATTTATTGTAATACCGCTTATCATTTACAGCATCGGAAGGCTTGGGAGGAGAATGAAAAGAACGAGCATGAATACGAGAAGGCTAATATCAAAGGTGACAACAATACTTCATGAAAGTCTCCAGGGAATAAAGATCATCAAGGCATTCACAATGGAAAAAGAGATGGCTCACAGGCAGGAAGAGGCCCTGGCAGAACATTATAGAAATGTTATGAGAGAGACAAGGATAAACGAATTTTCGTCATTAATAGCAGAGATTTTGGGGGGTATTGGTGTAGCAATAATCCTGTTTTACGGAGGCCATCTTGTAATCTCAGAGGAGATTTCAGCAGGTGCATTTTTCTCATTTATTGTAGCAATATTAATGATTTATACACCACTTAAAAGGTTAAGCAGGGTTCATAATAATTTCCAGCAGGCAAGGACTGTTATCGAAAGAATCAGGGAAATCGTCCTTGTTGAGCCGGAAAGGCATGGCAGGATTGAGAAAGAGATCGAAGGTCAAATTGTTTTTGATAATGTCTCATTCCGGTATCCATCGGCACAGGATTATACCATTAGGGATATAAATCTCGAAATCAGGCGGGGCGAACTCACAGCGCTGGTGGGCTACAGCGGTGCAGGGAAAAGCACGCTTGCAGACCTTGTAGCGGGTTTCTGGTATCCTGCTGAAGGTGATATCCTGATTGATGGTGTTAACATTAAAGATTTATCCCTTGAATCCCTTAGAAAAGGCCTCGGCGTGGTTACTCAGGATATAGTGTTGTTTGACGATACGATCAAGGCAAATATCCTTTTCGGCAGGCCTTCTGCCACTGACGCAGAGGTAATAGAGGCTGCAAAAGCAGCATATGCACATGAATTTATTATGGAACTCCCGGAAGGTTATGAGGCAAAGATAGGTGAAAGGGGTGCAAGACTTTCTGGTGGGCAGAAGCAGAGAATTGCTATCGCAAGGGCAATCTTGAGGAATCCGTCAATTCTGATTCTCGATGAGGCAACATCTTCCCTTGATGTAGAATCAGAACAAAATGTTCAGAAGGCACTGGAAAGACTGATGGCGGGAAGAACCACTATTGTAATAGCGCACAGTCTATCAACAGTAAAAAAGGCAACAAGGATTGTTGTTATGAGCGGAGGAAGGATAATCCAGCAGGGTAGACATGAAGACCTTCTTTTGCAGAGTGGACTTTATCAGGAACTGTACAATATGCAGTTTGTAAGCAAAGAGTCTAACTCTCCTTCGGTTTCTGCTTAACAATAATCTGCTTTTTCAAAGGGAAAAGGGGTTACTATGCGAGGGTACATAAAGGAATCCAGAATGATATTTTCTAAACCTTAAAAAGACTGGTTCAATGGAGGTCTCATGCATATTGGAATTATTGGAACAGGATATGTGGGGCTTGTTACAGGAGCTTGTTTTGCTGAATTTGGCCTGTTTGTAACATGCGTTGATAAGGATGAAAAAAAGATAAAATCGTTGGAAAAAGGGCTTATCCCTTTTTATGAGCCCGGGCTCGACGAGCTTGTTAAGAGGAATATTAAACAGGGCAGGCTCAAATTTACGACTAAGATAGCGAAGGCTGTTGAATCCCTCGTAATATTTATAGCAGTAGGTACCCCCCGGAGAGGAGATGGCTCTGCTGACATGAAATATGTGGAAGAGGTTGCAAGAGAAATTGCCGGGCATTTGGACGGCTATAAGGTAATTGTTACAAAGAGCACAGTGCCTGTGGGCACAGGTGAAAAGTTAAGAGAGATAATTTCGAAACAATTAAAAGCTAAGAGCTATCAGCTATCAGCTATCAACTTTGACATAGTCTCAAACCCTGAATTTCTCAGGGAAGGCTCTGCAATAGAGGATTTTATGAGACCTAACAGGGTCGTGATAGGTGCGAAAAGCCAGCAGGCAGTTGCAATAATGAAAGACCTTTATAAACCACTTTATCTTATCGAAACACCTTTTGTCATAACTAACAATGAGACAGCAGAGCTGATAAAGTATGCCTCCAACTCTTTTCTTGCAGCAAAGATTTCTTTTATCAATGAGATGGCGAATCTTTGTGAGAAAGTCGGTGCAGATGTTCATATGGTTGCAAAGGGCATGGGTCTTGACCCCAGGATTGGTCCAAAATTCCTCCACCCGGGTCCTGGTTATGGTGGTTCCTGTCTTCCTAAGGATACAAACGCTCTTTTGAAAATGGCTGAAGAAAATAACGTTAGGCTTGGCATTGTTGAGGCTTCAGTTAAGACCAATGAAAAACAAAAGGAATTTATGGTCAAGAAAATTAAGGATGCAATAGGTATGCTTGAAGGCAAAACAATTGCGATCTTGGGCCTTTCATTCAAGCCAAATACAGACGATATCCGTGATGCCCCTTCTCTTTATATTATTAAGAGCCTTCTAAAAGGGAAGGCAAATATCAGGGTATATGACCCGGTTGTCAGGAGCCTGGAGCTAATAGCCAAGAGCAAAGAGTTAATAGCAAACGACTCTACGCTCCCTGCTCTGAGCTCTAAGCTAATAACATACTGCAAAGACGCATATGACGCTGCTAAAGGTGCTGATGCGCTTGTGATCGTTACCGAATGGAACCAGTTTAGAAACCTCGATCTTGATAGAATCAAAAAACTCCTTAAGGGATCTTATTTCTTTGATTTGAGGAATATATATGAACCGCAGAGGCTTAAAGAGAAAGGGTTTAGATATTTTTGTGTGGGCAGGGCATAGAAAATGTTAAAATTAAGCTATGAAGGTTGTATGCCAGAACAGAAAGGCATATCACGATTACCATATTGATGAGGCAATAGAGTCTGGTATTGCCCTGTTAGGTACGGAAGTCAAATCCCTCAGAGAAGGCAAGGCTAACCTGAAAGACAGTTATGTAATTATAAAAGGGGGAGAGGTTTTTCTCCTGAACTGTCATATCAGCCCTTACAGCCATGGTAATATCATGAACCATGACCCTTTGAGGACACGGAAACTCCTCCTGCACAAGAAAGAGATAAGCAGGCTGGCCGGTAAAGTTATTGCCAAGGGATATACATTAATACCGCTAAAGCTGTATTTTAAGGATTCTTTTGCGAAGGTCGAGATCGGGCTTGCAAAAGGCAAGAAACTTTTTGAAAAAAGGGAGAAAATAAAAGAACGGGAGGCAAAGAGGACGATAGAACGTGTGATGAAGAGTAGATAAATATGTTATAATTATCATAATCTTTCAGTCGGGGGCGAAAGGGCTCGACGGGGGTTATGAGGCTCAGGTTGCATGTCGTGGTTCCGTCACCACGTAAAAAGGCGGAAACAAACACAAAAGCCAATAACGAACTGGCACTCGCTGCTTAATTAAATAAGCAGCACGCTGCCCTGAAATTGTCTGTGTTTCAGGGGCAAGCGTCATTAAGCAGGCTGGCCTTAGGTCTTTCTCCTGAACCTGAGGTAAGATTAAAAGAGATGGGATGATAAAAAGCCCGCCTGCTGGCGGTTTATCATCCGAGATTTAAAAAGCAGGATAAGCATGTAGAAGCCTGAGAGTAGTACTTTCGGACGCGGGTTCAATTCCCGCCGCCTCCACCAAATTTTTATTATATTTCAATAAGTTTTATTTTATAACTTTACATAATAACCATCACCTCAAGTATTATTAATATTTTTTATATATTTATTAATACAACATTTTTGCAAATTCTATATAATTAACCAATAAAGACAAGAATTGTGAGGAGGTGCTAATAATGGCTAAACCTATTAAGGAGACGCCTATTTTGTTTGGTAAGGATGCTGATCGCTTCGAATCCGAGATTAAAAAGAACGAAAGCAGGAAGGTATCTGAAAAGGAATATAAAAGAGCCATTAGCATTTTTAGTAAGGTTAGAGAGAAGAATAAAGCTTCTTTTTGATTCATGCTTGAAAATCTCAACCATAAGGGATAGCATCTTCTACGGTGTTATCCCTTTTTTTATCCTGTCCGGTATACAAAAACTATACATTGAGATTCAGCTTTCCCCAGCCACTGCGATTCAGACACTAAATTTAGGCCAGTTAGGATTTTTTCAAAAGGCCTTACAACTTTTGAATAATTTGCCCACCCTCTAATTTAT
>PEUB01000003.1:7707-23858 GCA_002780895.1 Nitrospirae bacterium CG02_land_8_20_14_3_00_41_53 | reverse complement strand
CTCATAGAAGCGACCTCCTTTAGATTTTGTTTTTGGATAAAATATTTTAATCGAGGTCGCTTCCTACTTCAACAACTAAAGGGACATTGTCGATACACGTTCTTCCCGGGCCTCCATATCCCTCGCATCTGCGCCGAGAAATTGTGCAGCCTTGTAAAGGATTCCTGTGTCGACATACTTAAATTCCAGTCTCCTTGCAATAGAATAGGCGATATAAGTGCCGCCGCTAGCCTTTTGCCGCGATACAGTTATCACTATGCTGTGAATATTCTCCATATCTCCTCCTGCCCTCACTCCTCCGCACCTCCACCCAGCACCTTGTAGAGCGTTACCAGGTTGGTGAGCCGGGAGAGGCGGACGGCGATCAGCCCCTGCTGTGCGCCATAAAGCGAGCGTTGCGCATCCAAAACGTTCAGGTAGCTGTCAATCCCCTTTGTATAACGCGCATCGGCAAGACGATGGGTTTCTGAAACAGCACCCACCAGGGATTCCTGCGCCGACACCTGTTGGTCCACTGTGCCCCGTATAGCAAGGGCATCTGCCACTTCCCTGAATGCCGTCTGAATCGCCTTCTCGTACTGGGTCAATACGATTTTTCTGTCTATTTTACTAGCCTTTAAGGCAGACCACGTGCGCGCATCAAAAATAGGCATAATTATCTGAGGCGCGAAACTCCATGAGTCCGAGCCGGATTTGAATAGACCGGACAGCTCATCACTCGCAGTACCAATTGCGCCCGTAAGAGAAATACGGGGGAAGAAAGCTGCTCGTGCCGCACCGATATCGGCGTTGGATGCTTTGAGGGCATGTTCAGCCGCCAGAATATCTGGTCGGTTCAGTAGTACATCGGAAGGCAACCCAGGAGAAATATCCTTCATTTCCGTAACCGAGCTCAGTTCCTTTGGAAGAATCTCTTCTGAAACAGGTGAGCCGACTAACAGGTTTAAGACATTTTCACTTTGCGCCACCAATTGTATATATCTGGCTACAGCCCCTCTTGCTGTGTCCACTTGAGTCTGAGCTCGACGGAGATCCAATTCTGAAGCAAGCCCAACCTCATAGCGCCGTTTAATCAAATCATAGGTGGCTTGCTGGGTCTCAAGGGTTGAGTTTGCAAGTTTAAGGTTTTCTTTATCAGCAGCAAGTATCAGATAGGTGTTCGCGACCTCGGCTATCAGGCTTATCTGCGTACTGCGATGTGCCTGTTCTGTCGACAAATACTGCTGAAGAGCTGCATCTTTCAGACTTCGGATCCGTCCGAAAAAGTCAAGCTCCCATGAACTGATACCAAGGTTGACATCATATCGTTCGATGGTCAATGGTCCCGGGAAACCCATGACATTTGCAGGAATCCGTTGTTTGCTCCCGCTTACTGAAGCATTGACTGTTGGGAGGAGCTCAGCCCGCTGAATTCTGTATAAAGCACGGACCCTTTCAACATTCAGTGCAGCAAGCCTCAGATCACGATTGTTAGCCAGGGTGAGATCGATTACCTTCTGGAGCCGTTCGTCAAGAAAAAAATCCCTCCACGGGATGTTAGCGGCTTGCACTTCGATTGGCTTACCAGCGCTTTCTTTGTACGCAGGACCACTTGGCCAATTGGTAGGGATAGGGGCTTCGGGCCTCATATATTTCGGGGCCAGTGTGCAACCTTCCAGAAATATGACAATTCCAATAATTAAAAGAAAAAGGTTTTTAATCATGTCGTTGATCTCCTGATTCATTTATCTCAGCGTTCTTTGCTGTTTCACGCTTACTTTTTTTGCCAAAGGTTTTTTCGATCAACACGTAGAATATCGGCGTAAAAAGGATCACGAGAATAGTGCCGGTGACCATGCCCCCAAGTACAGAAGTGCCAATGGCATTCATAGCCCCTGCTCCTGCGCCTGTATTCAAGGCAAGGGGCAGGACTCCAAACCCGAACGCCACCGAGGTCATGACGATGGGACGCAGCCTCAGTTTAGCACCTTCCAGCGTCGCCTCGATCAGCCCCATCCCTTCTTCAACCCGGGCCTTGGAGAACTGGACGATCAGGATGGCATTCTTGGTGGTTAAGCCCAGTGTAGTCAGAAGCCCAATCTGGAAATAAACGTCATTTGGTAGTCCCCGCAATGTTGAAGCAATGACTCCTCCTATGACTCCTAAAGGCAGAACCAGCAGGATTGCGATGGGGATGGGCCAGCTTTCATATAGTGCAGCAAGGCACAAAAAGATTACGAGTATAGAAAAAGCGTAAAGAGGGGCTGTCTGTGCTCTTGCCATCCGTTCCTGGTAGGAAAGCCCTGTCCAGTCAAATCCGATCCCCTGCGGCAGCTTTGCAGTTATTTCTTCCATTGCCTGCATTGCCTCACCAGAACTTCTGCCAGGCGCTGGCTCGCCCCAGATGTTCAAAGAGGGAAAACCATTAAAGCGCTCAAGCCTGGGGGAACCGGTTGTCCAGCGGCTGGATGCAAATGAAGAAAAGGGCACCATATTCCCGGCTGTGTTTCTTACATAGAGCTTCTCAAGGTCACTGGGCAACATGCGGTAAGGAGCGTCTGCCTGGACATAAACGCGTTTGACGCGCCCGGCCTGAATGAAGTCATTAACATAGGCGCTGCCGAAAGCCGCTGAGATGGTGTTGTGAATGGAGTTGATGGGCAGGCCCAGCGCGCCGGCCTTTTCCCAGTCCACGTCAACCCGGAATTCCGGCACATCTTCCATGCCGTTTGGTCTGACATTAATTAACCTTCTGTCCTGGGCTGCCATACCAAGGAGCTGATTGCGGGCATTCATCAAAGCAGCATGACCGAGGCCGCCACGGTCCATTAATTGGAAATCAATGCCCCGGGTATTGCCCAGTTCGATGACAGCAGGAGGCGGAAATGCGAAGACCATGGCGTTGCGGATTCTTGAAAACGCCATCATAGCCCTACCGGCAACGGCTTTAACCCGCAGGTCCCTACGGTCACGAAGCTTCCAATCCTTCAGCTTGGCAAACACCATTCCGTTGTTCTGAGCTCTTCCGGAAAAGCCTATGCCGGCAATTGTCATACAGGATTCTACTGCCTCTTTTTCGTTCTCCTGAAAATAGCGCTGTACCTCATCAGCTACAGCCTGTGTCTGTTCCAATGTAGCGCCTGTTGGCATGAGTATCTGGGCAAGGAGAATTCCCTGGTCTTCGTCCGGCAGGTAGCTCGTAGGCATCCTCATGAACAGAAATCCCAATCCTACCACAATCAGGAGAAAAACTATAACGTAACGCAGTTTCCTTGAAAGAGCATGGCCGACCAGTTTCACATACCGGTCTCTGACACGGAAAAAGAAACGATCAAACCACAGAAAAAAAGGCCGTAGAAAGAAGACAGAGCTTTCTGCTGGTTCATGCCCCTTTGCAAATGGTTTGAGCAGGGATGCGCAAAGTACCGGTGTTAATATCAGGGCCACAACCACTGACAGCAGCATTGCCGCGGCGATAGTCACGGAAAACTGACGGTAAATGACACCTGTGGAACCCCCGAAAAAAGCCATCGGGCCGAAGACCGCTGAGAGTACAAGTCCGATGCCTATCAGGGCGCTGGTAATCTGGTTCATGGACTTGGCTGTAGCCTCACGGGGGGATAGTCCTTCCTCTCTCATTATTCTTTCTACATTCTCCACTACCACGATGGCATCATCCACCAGCAGACCAATGGCCAGCACCATGGCAAACATGGTCAGCATGTTGATGGAAAATCCGAACAGTCCTATCACGGCGAAGGTGCCCAGGATCACTACCGGCACCGCGATGGTCGGAATCAGGGTGGCCCTGATATTCCCCAAGAAAAGCCACATGACTAAAAAGACCAGCAGGATCGCCTCAAAAAGGGTCTTGACGACCTCGCCTATGGCAACCCGTACGAAGGGGGTGGTGTCGTAGGGATACACGACCTTCATCCCGGGCGGGAAGTAGCGGCTCATCTCCTCCAGTTTCTTTTTAACAGCATCGGCGGTATCCAGCGCGTTGGCGCCGGGTGCCTGCCGGATGGCAAGACCGGCAGAGGGTTTGCCATTGAAAAACGCCTGGACATCGTACCACTCGGTCCCCAGTTCCGTCTGCCCCACATCCTTGACCCGCACGATAGAGCCATCCGGATTGGTGCGCAGGGGAATCGCGGCGAACTCCTCCGGGGTTTTAAGGAGGTTCTGGACGACGATTGAGGCGTTCAAGCGCTGGCCTTTCAATGTCGGTGCCCCGCCGAACTGTCCGGCGGAAACCTCCACGTTGTATGCCTTGAGCGCCAGGATTACATCTTCCACGGACAGGTGGTAATCGGTGAGCTTATCGGGGTTCAGCCAGACACGCATTGCATACTGAGAGCCGAAATTCTCGACCTCGCCGACGCCGGGAACGCGGGCCAACACCTTCTCCAGATTGGACTGGGCATAGTCCCGCAAGTCGTAGGCGTTCATGCTCCCGTCTTCGGAGATAAGGCCCACAATCATAAGGTAATTCCTCGTGGACTTGCTGACCTTGACGCCTGAGCGCTGCACAACTTCTGGCAGACTCGCCATGGCGAGCTGGAGCTTGTTCTGAACCTTGGCCCAGGCCAGGTCCGGATCGGTCCCCGGCTTGAAGGTCAATTCGATGCGAGAGGCGCCGGCCGAGTCGCTCGTGCCGGAGAGATACAGCATGTCGTCAAAGCCGGTCATCTTCTGCTCGATGATCTGGGTAATGCTGTTTTCCACGGTCTCCGCCGAGGCCCCGGGGTAAAAGGAATCAATGGCGATGGACGGCGGAGCAATGGGCGGATACTGCGATATGGGCAGGTTGTAGATTGCCAGCCCGCCCAGCACCATCATGACAATGGCGATGACCCACGCGAAAACCGGCCGTTTCAGAAAGAATTTTGATAGCATTATCTGCCTCCATCGGTTCGTTTTTGGGGTTGAGATTCGGTAGCAGCAGGTACATGGCCGGTTTTATTTTCATTAAATGGGACGACCTTGACAGCCAAGCCTGGCCTTACCTTTTGAAGACCTTCGACTACAACCCGTTCTCCAGGAGTAAGACCTGCCGAAACAATCCATTTGTCTCCAATAGCCCGGTCGAGCGTGAGCATTCGCTGCTGGACTTTACCCTCAGCATCCACGATCAATGCGATAGGATTTCCCTTTGGATCTCGTGACACGGCCTGCTGAGGAATAAGGATGGCCTGTTTATTGACACCCTCTTGCACCTCTGCCCTGACAAACATGCCCGGCAGGAGAATATGTTTGGGATTTGGAAAGACAACCCGCAGTATGACGGAGCCGGTCGTAGAATCCACCGATACATCGCGGAATTGAAGTGTACCTTTCAAGGGATATCTCGTGCCGTCTTCTAAGATAAGACTGACTTTGTTCTGGTTCGTTCCATCACGATTGAGACGGCCGTCCTCCATGCTTCGTTTCAGACGCAGCAGTTCGGTTGTGGATTGGGTCACATCGACGTAGACCGGATCAAGCTGCTGAATCACTGCAAGCGCAACAGGCTGGTTTGCGGTCACCAGCGCCCCATCCGTCACGTTGGATTTGCCGATGCGACCGGAAATAGGCGCAGTAATTCGGGTGTACCCCAGATTGATGCGGGCTGTCCGGACCGCTGCTTTCCAATACTCAATATCGGCCCTCACCTGTTGCAAGGTGCCAGCCGCATCGTCGTAGTCCTGCTGACTCACAGCCTTGTCTGCGAGCAATGCCTTGTAACGCTCAACCCGCAAGTTGAGTGAGGGCAGATTGGCTTCGGCCCTGGCGAGGGCGGCCTTTGTATTGTCGAGTGCTGCCTGAAAAGGGGCCGGGTCGATCTGATAAAGCACATGGCCGGCCTTGACATCCGAGCCTTCTGTGAACAGACGTTTTTGAATGATGCCACTAACCTGCGGGCGCACCTCGGCAACAAGATAGGCCGATGTCCTGCCCGGCAATTCGGTAGTAAGAGTTACCTGCTCAGTCTGCACCGTTACCACGGCCACTTCCGGCGTGCCTATCTGGGGCGGACCGCCTGTTCCAGGCTGTTTACCGCAGCCGGTTAATAATATCAGGCAGCTAACGAGAACTCCCACCGTAGTAATTAGTTTGATTCTGATAAATTTTTTCATACAATTACCTCTCTATATTGAATTTGTATAATCACCCTCAAAAGTATTCGGGGTCTGTTCACTTCTTATTCCTTTTAATGATTAACAGTGTTAACTTTATGGATAAAAAAAATTACTTCTGAAATCCCCTCAATAAACCATCAACCAATGTAATAGCAAGGACTTTTCGGTCAGCCCAGGGGAAGTTTTTGTGATAGGTAGTTATAGCTATCAAGCCGTGAGTTGCTGTTGCAAGCACCTGCGTTAATACGTCGATATCCATACGGCGAAGTTTCCCCGCTCCGATACACTCCTGCACTATTTTTCTGAATTCCAAATATGAATTCCGTGCCATTGACTCTCTTTCCATAAACTCTTCTTGCGTGCCGTAAACATTAGGCCTCGTCAAAAAAAATACTTTGTATTGATTTGGATTGTCGAACGCAAACTCTATGAAATAAAGCATGGCCTGACGCAGGGCTTCGAGAGGTTTGCTCGGATGCGCTCTGATACGGCTCAGATTGGCAAGAAATTGTTCGGCGACCTCTTCACAAATAGCAATCAGCAGATCGTCCTTGTCCTTAAAATAGAGATAAATAGTGGTCGGAGAATAGTCTATTTTTTTTGCAAGTCCGCGCATGGAGAACTTTTCGTATCCCTCATTAATAAAGAGTTCCCGGGCTGAATTGAGAATCTCCCGGCGGAAATCCTCTTTGTACCTGCCCCTCTTTTCCTTAGCTCCCATTAAATGGTCCTTAACGGTGTTAATTTTATTTAACATATTTAATTTATCTTTTATAAATTATTTCTGTCAACCTTTTTTATTCTGCCGTTTGCTTATTTAAAAAAGGATGGACGGTTAGGCCTGTGTCATTGAGGGTGATACAGAGACGAGCTTCTGGGACTCAGCCTTTCTTACCTCCGATTTTGTCTTCCCCCATTCGAAAAAGGTCCATCTGGCTTGAAGAATGATACTTCCCATCTTCTTGTTGGTAAGATTATTCCCGTTTATCTCAGGAGTATCGCCCATGGCCTGTAAGATAGCCTTTTTCCGTTCCTGGATGAGGGTGCTGTTTTTGAGAACAATCCTGATACTTTCTTTTAAGGATAAGACACCCTTGATAAAGGGGAGTTCGTCAGATAAAAAGACCAATCCGGCTGTCGTTAAAATAAACAGTACTGGGATTCCTAAAAAGAGGTTCATTCTAAGTATTCTTCTCATGGCTGATAGCAATCCCTTCAAATAGCATGGTTAGCAAATTTTGAATCCTTGATTTCAACGGTCTTCTTACCGGTTTTGAGATCCAATGGAAGATATTTGTCAAGTTTTCCAGTAATTTGATAGGCAATTTTTGGATTTCCAGGGTATATGCCTTAACTCAGGCTTTCTGCCATACTCCCAGTTTCACACTATAGACTTAGTAACATCTATCAATTTTGCTACCTCGTAATGGCAGCGACAAGTATATTTTTAACCGCATTCGAAATGCAATATGTTAAAATAAGAACTGTTTGAATTTTAAAAGGAGATTTAATGGCAAAGGTACCAGTAAGCATAGAAGAGGAGATGAAGAGTTCTTATCTTGATTATGCGATGAGCGTAATCATAGGCAGGGCACTTCCTGAGGTTAGAGATGGGCTAAAGCCTGTCCAGAGAAGGATTCTTTATGCAATGTTCAGGGAGGGTCTTCTCCCTGGTAAAAGATATTCGAAATGCGCAGGTGTAGTTGGCGAGGTATTAAAGAAATATCATCCCCATGGCGACACAGCTGTTTATGATGCACTTGTCAGACTCGCCCAGGATTTTAATATGCGATACCCCCTTGTTGATGGACAGGGCAACTTTGGCTCTGTTGATGGAGACCCAGCGGCTGCTTATAGATATACAGAGGCAAGGCTTGCAGGGCTTGCAGAAGAACTCCTTTCCGACATAGACAAGGACACGGTTGACTTTATCCTGAATTTTGATGAAACGACAGAGGAACCTGTTGTACTACCATCAAGGGTCCCGAATTTAATCATAAACGGCTCATCAGGAATTGCTGTTGGTATGGCTACAAATATACCGCCACATAACATCGGAGAGATTATAGATGGGCTTGTTATATTGCTCGAAAATCCTGATGCAGGGTTAAAAGATCTGATGTCTAAAATAAAAGGTCCTGATTTCCCAACAGGCGGCATTATCCACGGTACTGACGGAATCATTCAGGCATATAATGAAGGGAGAGGACTTATTAAGGTCAGGGCAAAGGCAAGGATTGAACGAGAGCATAGAGGTGGTGAGAGTATTATTATTACAGAGCTCCCTTATCAGGTGAACAAGGCAAGATTAATTGAAAAGATTGCTGAACTTGTAAGGGAAAAGAAGATTGAAGGAGTATCTGAATTAAGAGATGAATCTGACAGGGATGGTATCAGGATTGTACTGGAACTTAAAAGGGGTGAAATGGCACAGGTTATCCTGAATAATCTTTATAAACATACACAGATGGAAACTACCTTCGGGATAATTATGCTCGCACTCGTTAATACCCAGCCCAGAATACTGAAGTTAAAGGAGCTCCTCAAATATTTTTTGCAGCACAGGCGTAATGTTGTTATAAGAAGAACCCATTTTGAACTCAAAAAGGCTGAAGAGAGAGCTCATATCCTGGAAGGACTAAAGATTGCCCTTGACTACCTCGATGAAATAATTGCCCTTATAAAAAGGTCAACAACACCTAATGAGGCAAGAATTGCCCTGATGAGGGATTATCCATTATCTGAGATTCAGGCACAGGCTATCCTCGATATGAAACTCCAGAGGCTTACAGGACTTGAACGAGAAAAGATAATAGAGGAATTCAAGGATATATTGAAAGAGATAGAGAGGCTAAAGGCAATACTCGGAAGTGATGCCCTTGTTTCACAGATTATTAAGGAAGATCTCCTCGCTATCAGGAACAAGTATGCAGATGAGAGAAGGACGGAGATTACCTCAGAGACCAAGGAGATTACTATAGAGGATCTTATAACTGATGAGGAGATGGTCATTACCCTTTCTCACCAGGGATACATAAAAAGAAATCCCTTGAGTGCATACAGGAGTCAGCGCCGCGGTGGAAAGGGCTCTATTGGCATGGAAACAAAAGAAGAGGATTTTGTTAGAGAACTCTTCATAGGCGCAACACATGATTACATGCTCTTTTTCTCTAACCTCGGTCGGCTTTACTGGCTGAAGGCATACCAGGTACCAGAAGCAGGCCGTGCTGCAAAAGGGAAGGCTCTTGTGAATCTGCTTGCCCTTTCAGAAGGAGAGCGTATTACAACGGCGCTTCCTGTCCGCGATTTCAAGGAAGGTTTCCTCGTAATATTCACAAAGAATGGCATAGTAAAAAAGACTGCTCTCGAGAAATACAGTAACCCACGCGGTAAGGGGATTATAGCTTTAACGCTCGATAAAGGTAATGAACTCATTGCCGTCAGAAAAACAGATGGCAAAAGTGATCTTATTATAGGCACAAAAAACGGCTTTTCTATAAGATTCAATGAGGAGAATGTGCGTGATACGGGTCGCACTGCAAAGGGTGTTAAGGGTATCAGACTTATGAAGGGAGATGAGGTTGTCTCTTCAGAGGTGGCAGAGGAAAGGACAGCCTTACTTACTGTAACAGAAAAGGGACTTGGGAAGCGTTCAAAAATAGAGGATTATCCTGTTCAAAATCGCGGCGGTAAGGGGGTTATTTCAATAAAAACCATTGAAAAAGGCGGGAAAGCAGTTGGGCTTATGCAGGTAAGAGATGAGGATGAGGTTGTGATGATAACCAGCTCAGGAAAACTTATAAGAACCCTCGCAGGAAACATCTCTTTGCACGGGAGGAACACGCAGGGCGTAAAGCTCATGGATGTTGAGGGTGAAGATAAGATTGTTAGTATTGGGAGGGTTGCTGAGAGGGATTAGCTTTATCTTCTTCCCACGTTGTCAAGCAAAACATACAATTCTTAGCAATTCTCGGTGAATTTATGAGGCGTTGAGATTCTTCGCTCCGCTCAGAATGACAACAAGGGGTTTCGTAATGTCATTCTGAAAAAGCGAAGCGACTGAAAAATCTTACAGTTTTTTCACCGAGAATTGCTGACATAAACTACTATACAATCTTCCTCTGCTCAATTATCTTTAACAACTCGTTATAAAAAATAGTTTTCACTTTTAAGGTCTGGGCCTTCTGAAGTTTCGAGCCAGGGTTTTCTCCAAGCACAAGATAATCAGTACTCTTTGATACTAAGGATGAGGCATGGCCGCCAAGGTTTTCGATCAATTCCTCCACCTCATTCCTTGGTTGAGGTAATGTCCCGGTTATAACAAACGTGAGGCTTTCTAATGGTTTTTTTTCTTTACCTGTACCTTTGCCTTCATAATCTGGATTTGTTATCTTAAGCCCCAGTGTTTTCAATGTCTTAAGGGTACTCAGGTTTTCAGGGTCATTGAAAAAGTCTGACACTGAGCCGGCAATCTTTTCACCCATCTGCCTGATATTTATAATCCCTTCAGTGTTTATTTTATAAAGGTCTTCTATCTTCTCGAAATTCTTTGCAAGTAGCTTTGAGGCATATTCACCTACATGCAGTATGCCAAGGGCATAGAGGAATCTGGAAAGGGTAGTATGTTTGCTCTTTTCAATTGCATCTATGAGATTCCGGGCTGATTTTTCGGCAAATCGTGGAAGCTTAAGGAGGTCTTCCTTTTTCAGCCTGTACATATCTACAAAATGGCTTATAAGCCCGCTTGAGTAAAGCAGTTCTACATTCTTTTCACCAAGACCTTCAATATCCATGGCTCCCCTTGATGTAAAGTGCCTTATCTTCTCCTGAACCTGTGCCGGACAGTTAAGACCAACACATCGCACAGCAACCTCATTCTCCTCTCTCACTACCTTTGACCCACATACAGGGCATTTTTCCGGAATACGAAAAGTCTTTTCCTTCCCGGTCCTTTTTTCTTTGATTACCATTACCACATGAGGTATAACATCTCCAGCCCTCTCAACCACAACAGTATCTCCCACCCTTATGTCCTTTCTTTCTATCTCATCCCAGTTGTGCAAGGTTGAACGTGAGACTGTAACGCCACCGATTCTCACCGGCTCAAGCACGGCAATAGGGGTTATTACACCTGTTCTGCCAACACTTGGAATTATATCCTTTATCCTGGTGGTTCCCTGATGGGCTGGAAATTTATATGCAGTGGCCCAGCGCGGTTCTCTTGTCTTAACACCCAATAGTCTTTGCAGTCCAAAGTCATTTACTTTGATAACAGCGCCGTCAGTCTCAAAAGGGAGGATACCGCGATTTTCTTCGATCTCCCTTATGAAATGTATAACTTCATCAATTCCCTTAGCGGGCTTTACAATGGCAGGGATAGGAAATCTTGCCTTCTCAAGCCACTTGAAAAACTCCAGTTGGCTTTTGAACTCAATTCCCTTTACAGTACCTATTCCATAACATGCAAGGTGAAGTTTCCGTGCTGCTGTTATAGAAGAATCAAGCTGTCTTACTGAACCAGCAGCAGCATTTCTTGGATTAGCAAAGAGGGGTTCACCTTTTTGCTCTCTTTCCCTGTTTAGTGCCTCAAACTCTTCGATATCCATATAGACCTCACCGCGAATATCAATCTCTGCTGGAACCTTACTGACTTCTTCTATTTTTAAAGGCATAGACTTTATTGTTCGGATATTTTGTGTAACATCTTCGCCCTCGTAACCGTCACCTCTTGTGGAAGCCCTGAACAGGAGTCCATCTCTGTATGTCAGCTCAATGGCAAGGCCGTCATATTTGGGCTCAACTGTGTATTCTATGGCCTCCTCAGAACCGAGAAACCTCTTCACCCTTTTTTCAAACTCTTTAACTTTGTCGTATGAGAATGCATTGTCGAGTGATAGCATGGGTTCGGTATGTTTTACCTTCTCGAATTTATCGAGAGGAGGGGCACCGATTCGCTGGGTCGGAGAATCAGGCAGGATGTAATTATATTGTTCTTCGAGTTCCTTCAGACGATGATAGAGTTGATCATATTCCTCATCTGATATGACAGGTGAGTCGAGTACATAATAACGATATGAGTGGTAATTAAGCTCCCTGACAAGCTTTTCTATTTCCTGCTTAATATCCTTAGGAATTTTCTCTGGCAATTTTTTTATCCCTCTACTATCTCAATTAGAAACCTTAAAGCTATAAGCGATGCTTCTTCTTTATTTTGCTCTCTATTACCTTTCAATCTCAACTCCCTTGAAAAGGTCTTTCCTTCTTTACTTACTGCTGTATAAATAAGTCCCTTCTCTTTATCTTCAAGTACATCGGGACCAAGGTTGCCTGTAGTAGAAAGAGAAAAGTCTGTTTTAGCCAGGGCCCTAATCTTCTCAGCCATTTCTCTTGCTGTTTCCTTACTCACTACCCCATGCCTTGAAATGGTTTTAGAGGAGACGCCAAGAATTTTCTTTTTAAATTCAATTGAGTAAGCAACAAGCCCTCCATTAAAAAATGTGCTTGCGCCTGGAAGGATTGTAAGTAGGTGGCTGATAAGCCCGCCAGTGCATGATTCAGCTGCTGAAAGGGTTAAGCCTTTTTCCTTGAAAATTTCATGAACTCTTTCAATAACCTCTAATGTTTTTTTATTCATTTCATTTCACCCTACCCCTCCCTGCAAGAGAGGGGGTCATGAGGCTTTATTCCGAAGTTCTGCGCAATAGAAAGGCTCTTACCAATCGTGCCTCTTCATAACTCACCGTACCGCTGAAGTGTTCAATAACAGGACTCAGGTTCCAGTCCTGTAGCTTAAGAAACAGTTCCTCAATTTTATGCCTTTTTAGCCGATCAATAAATCGGTCTATATCAATATCATAGCCGTTTTGAATCAGCCGTTCAAGATGCCCGGCAATAGTGGATTGTGTAAGATTTCGCTGTTTTGCAATATGTCCAATTGAAAATCCTTTCTTGTAAAGCTCATATGTCTTTTCGACTGTTTCACTTATTTTAAAATCCCCTCTTCCCCCCTTTACCAAAGGGGGGCGAGGGGGGATTCTAATTGTCTTATTTGCAGATTGTCTGTCAGCAAATGAAATTGCGGGATTATCATTCAAATAGCTCTGTATCTCACCGATAAAATATTCTCCATAGCGATCGAGTTTGGCATTACCGATACCGCTGATTTTTCTCATATCAGATAATGACACAGGATAGTACCTGCACATTTCGTGAAGGGTCTTATCAGAAAAGATAACAAAAGGAGGAACCTGCTGCTCCTCCGCAAGATTTTTCCGGATAACGCGCAATCTCTCAAAAAGGTTTTCATCATAATCACTATATTCGCTGCTCCTCATTGTTTGTTTCTTTGTTTTTATTTTTTCTTCTCTTTTCAAAGCTGTGATCTTTTCTTTACCATAGAGCACATCGAGACCTTTTTCAGCCAGTTTCAGTACAGGATACCGATCACCATCCACCTGTATAGCACCCTGTGCAAGTAACTCATCAACAAGAAATCGCCAGTATTTTTTATCTTTATGTTTACCTGCTCCGTAGGTTTTGATTTCATTATGCCGGAGATCGCAGATGCGCTTTGTATCAGCGCCTGTTACAATATCAATAATATACCCTGTTCCAAACCGCTGCTGTGTTCTCGATATGGCTGACATTACTATTTGTGCATCTATGGTAATGTCAATTTGTTCGACATCGCCGGAACAGATGTCGCAGGCGCCACAATTATCTAAAGGATAGTCCTCACCGAAAAAGTTCAGAAGCTTTTTCCTCCTGCATACATTATGTTCAGCAAAACCTACCATCTGGTTCACTTTCTCCATAGCAATAGAGCGTTCTTTTTCATCTGTCATCTGATCAATAAAATAGCGGATTTTAGGAATATCGCCTCTACTGAAAAAAAGCATACAAAGGGCTGGCTCTCCATCACGTCCTGCTCGTCCAGTTTCCTGGTAATAGCTTTCAATATTTTTAGGGAGGTCAGCATGAATAACGAAACGAATATTGGATTTATCAATACCCATACCAAAGGCTATAGTTGCGACAATCACTGATGCCTCATCCCTGTTAAATGCATCCTGGTTCTTGTTACGCTCCTCAGTTGTCAATCCTGCATGGTAGGGCAGGGCAATAATTCCCCTGGATACCAGGAAATTAGCAGTATCCATAACAGAATCACGGGTTGTGCGATAAATAATGCCAAACTCACCAGGATGCTCCCTGAGAAATTCGAGTATCTGTAAATCAACCTTTGATTTTCTTTTTACCTGATAGAAAAGATTGGGGCGATTGAATGACGCACGAATTATATTTGGAGACCTCAGCCCGATTTTGTTAATAATATCTTCCTGAACCCTTTGGGTAGCTGTAGCCGTAAAAGCTGCTATTGGAATGTCAGGAAACATCTTTGGTATAAGAGAGAGGCTCAGATAATCAGGACGGAAATCATGTCCCCATTCGGAAATGCAGTGGGCTTCATCAATGGCAAAGAGTGAGATAGGAATGGTTGTCAATGTTCCCATAAAATACGGCATTGCAAAACGTTCCGGAGCAATATAGAGCAACTTTATTTTATTGTATTTCATCATACGGTATACATCAGCAATTTCTTGAGTATTTAATGAGCTGTTCATAAATGCGGCCGGTATACCATTTTCTAAAGCAGTATCAACCTGATCTTTCATAAGGGAAATCAAAGGGCTGATAATAACAGCAGTGCCATGCTGCATCTGTGCCGGCAACTGGTAACAGAGAGACTTTCCTCCTCCAGTAGGCATTACCGCAAAGACATCCTGTTTATTCAGGATTCTATTAATGATGAATTCCTGATTTGGCAGAAAAGTCTGAAACCCGAAGACATTTTTTAGTGTGTGAAGTATTGCCGGTCCATTATTCTGTTTTTCAGAAAGCATTGGTGTTTATTGTAGCATAGGTAAAAGTCTGAAATGGTTACTTATGACTAAAAAGACTTAATGACCTTCCCAAAGAAATCAGGATCAATTAAATATTGGTATTTAACATGACTTTGAGTTAAGCTAAAAGAGATTTTTTATCTAAGGAGAAGAGGAGCGATTTTGGTAAAAGTCGAGGCTACAGAAAGGGTTGCAGGTAACCGCTTTGGAGATTAAAGTTTATGGGAATGATATCGAAAAAGCACTGAAAGTCCTGAAGCGAGAACTCCAGAAGGAAGGTCTTTTTAAAGAAATCAAAAAAAGAGGTTCTTATGAAAAACCTTCTGAAAAAGAGAGACGAAAACAGAGAGAGGCAAGAAAGAAAAAGGGAAAAGCTTTATGGTTCAGGAAACCTGTTCAGACAGTAAAAAAATAAGTCAAATATTTCCTTTTATTAAATGATGAAAAGAATCATATCAATTTTCGGTATTAATGCATTATTTATTTCTTATATATTCCTTGAAGGACAAATATCGTAAAGAACGCATTCCCGGTGACCGGGCTTTTTTGCCTGGCATATCTTTCTTCCGTGAAATATTAAAAGATGCGAAAGGTTCCCCCATTCTTCTTTTGGAGTTACCGGCATCAGGTCTTTTTCTATCTTGACAGGATCTTCGTTCTTTGTAAGGCCGAGCCTGTAAGCGAGCCTCTTTACATGAGTATCCACGGCAATCCCCTCGTTAATACCATAAGCATTTGAAAGTATTATGTTCGCTGTTTTCCGGGCAACACCGGGAAGGCTCGTGAGTTCGTCCATTGTCTTCGGAACCTTTGAGTTAAATCTTTCAACTACTATCTTTGCAGAGCCCTGAATATTTTTGGCCTTAGTCTTGTAGAAATTTATAGAGCTTAAGTCTTTTTGGAGTGTCTCAAGAGAGGCATCTGCATACTCCTTAACTGATTTGTATTTTTTGAAAATGTTTTCAGTTACCTTGTTAACAAGTATATCTGTAGTCTGTGCTGAAAGTATTGTAGCAACAAGAAGTTCAAAAGGGGTCTTGAAGCCAAGGGCTGTCTTTAGCTCAGGATACTCTTTTTTTAACCTCTTTATAATCTCCAACGTCCTTTCTCTAATATTCATAAACTCACCTCAGTTTTATATTCGCTG
>PEUB01000003.1:0-7688 GCA_002780895.1 Nitrospirae bacterium CG02_land_8_20_14_3_00_41_53 | reverse complement strand
TCAGAATGTCACCCTGAACGAAGTGAAGGGTCTCTTAACACCTTGAAAACATGAGATTCTTCGCTTCACTCAGAATGACAGAAAAGACTTTTATCATACTTTTGCAAGAGGCTCTATTTATAAATCATTATATCAAAGTTCATTCCAAAATCTTAAAATTAGGAAATCTTTCTATCTCTCTTGCTTTACCTATATTATACTGTTATGCTTTTTTTATATTGTACTGATAACTTAATTTATAGATGACGTAGTTTAAAGAATCTACTATGACCTCAGATATAAAAGAGATAAAGGAACTCACAAAAAGATTTACACCTGAGCATATAGAAGGCTGTATCACCCTGCAGATAGAGACAGGTAAGAATATTTGTCTGAGACATGAGTCTGCTGAAAAGATAATAAACGAGCTTTCAAAGGCGGAGTTTATAAGGGATTTGATAGATGAGGGTATGAGTCTTGCTGATGCCCTGAGGGAACTGGCAAGGCGGATGAGGTTAGTACAGAAAGGCTTTAAAGGAGAAGAGGAATAAACACATAAGAAAGGAGGGAAAAACTATGGCTTACACTGCAAAAGATTACTCAAAACTCATTGGGATGGAGGGATTTAGTGAAATACTTTTAAAAAATCACTTCACCCTCTATCAGGGTTATGTGACAAATACAAACAAGGTCATGGATATACTTAGCCAGATGCTTAAGGATGATAAGACAGGTACTCCAGAATTTGCTGAACTAAAGAGGAGACTCGGCTGGGAATTCAATGGAATGAGGCTTCACGAGTGCTATTTTGAAAACCTTGGAGGTAAGACGCCGCTTGATAAAAATGGGCGTCTATCAAAGAAGATTGCAGAAGATTTTGTCACTTACGAGGCATGGGAAAAGGATTTCAAGGCAACAGGGGCAATGAGAGGCATTGGCTGGGTTGTTCTTTATCAGGACGTTACAAATGGGAAGCTCATTAATTTCTGGGTAAACGAACATGATGTTTCCCATCCTGCAGGGGGCAATCCCATATTGATAATGGACGTCTTTGAGCATGCCTTTATGCTCGATTACGGCTTGAAGAGGGCGGACTACATTGGGGCGTTCTTTAAAAATATTAACTGGGCTATTGCAGAGGCAAGGCTGAAATAAAAAGGGTATTTTCTTTGATAAAGTTTTTAAAATGATTGTTTTTGCAGCAGTAAAAATCTATTGATAAGAAGAAGGGTTTTCTCGTAATATATTGTTGCAGTTAATGATATGAAATAAATTATTTATTACTAAGCCATTGGCTGAAAAAATATTGTGCTTGGAGGAGGTCGTATGAAAAAAGTTGTTTCATTAATCTTGATCTTATCCTTGCTGGGGTTTGTATCCGGCTGTACAGAATATCATGCCCAGGGTGCAGGAACTGGCGCTATTATCGGGGGCGTTGCAGGAGCATTACTTGACCATAGAAATCCGTGGAGAGGTGGTGTTATTGGAGCAGCCCTTGGCGGGGTGGCTGGGGCAACACTTGTAGATATTTCAATGAGGGCATCGAGAGAAGCAGCAGCATCTGGAAGACCTGTGGAATATAGAACCGAGGATGGACGGGGTATTTATCGTGCTGATCCAGTAGATTACAATGCACGCACAAGATGTCATAAAGTTCATGAAAGGGTTTGGGAAGATGGGAACCTCGTAAAGGATCAAGTGCGAGAAGTTTGTGAGAGCGAGAAATTTGAAAGAGGATATTAAATAAAAGAATATTTTTTCAAAAAGCTTGATAAGGCCAAGCGTACTAAAGCCTTTTTATCCTCTCGATTATCCCTGAAGTTGATATGTCTTTGACATAGGGGAGGCTGTAGGTCTTTTTTGCAATGTCAGAACCGACAATATCTTCTTTTTTCCAGTCACCGCCTTTAACAAGGACATCAGGCTGAAGTAACTTGATTAATTCATAAGGAGTCTCTTCGTCAAACAGGATTACATAATCCACCATCTCGAGTGAAGATAATATCTCTGCCCTATGATTTTGAGGATTGATTGGCCTATTGGATTTTATCAAAGAGACAGACCTATCTGAATTTAATCCGACAACAAGCACATCTCCGAGTGCCTTTGCCTCCTTGAGACATCTTATATGTCCAATATGTATAATATCAAAACAACCGTTGGTGAAAACGATCTTCTTGCCATCGGCCTTCAGCCTGTCAACAGCTTCTTTTAGCTCATTCCAGTTTAATATCTTCCCCATCTATTGTTACTTAGCCCCTTTTTATCCATCTTACTTTGTTCTCTTTTTATAACGGTCTTTTTAAGTTCGTCAAGCAAATCTTCATACAGGCACGGTCACGTCAAAGTCAACCCCAATTTGTCATTCCCGCAAGCGAAGCGCGTCGGGAATCCTTCTTCAGACAAAGAAAGATTCCGGACAAGCCGGAATGACAGATAAAAAACTTAAAACAAAGAAAAGACTCTTACAGCAACGAGTTAGCTTCAACAATGACATGACCGTGTCATACAGGAAAAAGTTAGCCTGTTTTACTATTGTGCCATAGGATCTCCATATTATTCAGAAAAATCAACTCTTCCCCTTTCACTTTGACTCCGCTGGAAGCGGGCTGTCGCAGTCCCTTATTCATCAGGTCTTAGTTCCTCACCTTTATGGGAAAGATCACTGAATTCCATGATACTTTCAATCATGTTTAAATCAGACCTGCCATGCAATTTTAAATTGCCCCGAAAAATTTATATTTTCCCTTCAATAATAGCTATTGACAGATTTCTCAGATATTGTTTGATTGTTTCACCTGAGACAGGAGTTACCCATTTGATTTCATCATCAACAATCGTATAATCAAATTCAGCAAAAATTTTAGCAATAAGGAGAGGAGAAATGCCTGCAGCTTTACTCTTAGCATCAGTTAAAGCCTTCTTTATACTGAGTCCATCCTTTAAAAGAAAATAGATATCAACAATATCCTTAGGCAGAGTTCTGTCAACTATTGCAGTTACCTTATTCGCAAGGATATTTTCTTTTGAATCTATAATGCCGAGAACCGGATCATTTACGAGTTGACCGATGTGTGAAGGCACATCATTTACCATCTCTATTTTCAGTCTTTCCTGCCCAACAAAGATGCGGCAGAAATATTCACCTCTATAATCAGTCTCAGCATCTTTGAATATTTTTTGCAGTTTGTCTATTTGAATCTGTGATAGTCTCTGGAAGTCAGGATGATAATTTACAAAATAATCCAGATCATCAGAATATCTGTGGTTATAATATCCTCGTGAGAGCGCTGTCCCTCCCGTGAGATAAAAAGGAGATTCTTTAAATACTGGAAATACTTTATCCTGAAGCGGATAAAGAATGTTACTGTAATATTCTGCAAGCAAAGTCCATTCCTTCCTTAATTTCTTTAAATCTTACATATCTCCTTGCTTCTTCCCATACCTCACACAAAACTCGTGGATCAAGTATTTTCACTATCTTAAACCAGTTCACGCTCTCCAGCAGCCTTGCCACGCAAAATGCCCTTTCAGGCCATTTACGAGTGCTTTTACCTTCAATAATCGCAAGGAATTCCTCCGGTGTAAGATTCAAATCCCACAACGCCTGCTTAAGAATTCTTCTCTGTTCTTCAGATAATATTTTCTCTTCCATATCCGTCATAAACAATTATACCTTAAACTTTCGCTCATTAAATCTGTTACTTGTCTTTTTTATGATAGGAGTTGCCTTTATAAGTTTCAGTTCCTACCGATAAGAATGTCCTTTCAGACCTCTTACATTATAACATATTGTTTTCAAAGAACAAAATATGATAAAAATTCAGAACCCCCTCCCCTTTTTCGACTTCTGGCGAGTTATAAACAGGGGTTTTGAATGGACTATATGATAAATGTATTTCCATCGTCAATACCCGGTTTCTCCTGTTCTCCTATTACGGGCGACCTGAAAGAATACTCCAGCCGGTAGATCTTGATGAATCCGGTTTCGATATTAAGATTTTCGAGCTTCTGAATCAGCTCCTCTTTCCCCTTTTTGGTCAGTCTGCATTCGAACACGCTCTTCTGAACCCTGAACCCGAAGGACTTCAGGGTTTTGTCCACTCTCGCCCTTTCCGCATCTGACGTAATATCATACACTACTGCATAATCGGATACGCCGCTCATACGTTCCACGCATAAAAAGTCAGGGGCTTGTTTTCGAGGAAATAGTGTCATCAATATAATTGTTCAGCCTCTGGTAAATCTTCTTTGCCGTAGAACCCTCGTAACCCCGGACCTCATTGAGGTCCCCTGCCTGATAGATATATTTTACCACCCGTTCGAGTTCACCGATGAAGAGGTTCTGATCCTTTACATATTTCTGTTTAAAGAATGAGATATAATTGTTTATCTTGCCTGCTGCGAATTCCTTGGCGATGCATAATATCTCCGTATCAGTAAGAGAATTATACCTCCTTCCTTGCTCAAAAGAGATATCATAATACCTCTTTGAGTCCGGCTTTATTAATGTTTCCGTCCTCGACAGGACATTTTCGGCCTCTTCCTTTGTCTTTGCCAGGATGATGAAATCATCCGCATACCGTATCATCTTCACATCCCACTGTTTGATCTGTTCGTCAAAGGAGTCGAGATAAAGGTTTACGAGGATGGGAGAGAGAGGGCTCCCCTGCGCCAGTCCCTTTATCCTTTCATAGCGCTTCCCTTTCAGGACATACCCGTTCCTGACCGACTTCTGCCGAGAAATCCCTTTCCTGAACCCGAGCGAACCTTCCTCAAACATCCGGTCAAAGACCTCAGAGATTGTCTTCAGTATATACTGCTGGGCGATCAGATCCCTGAAGTCAAGCTGCTCCACCATCCGTTCAACGCCGTTCTTTTTCTTGATGAGGAAAGCTGTATTCGGCGATGTCGTGTAGGTATCCTTTTTGATCTGTTCGAAGAGCTCCTCTGCATATTTTTCTTCATTGAACGGAAACTTCTCCTGCGCCATGAGGGATTCCAGGGCATTATCATATCTGTTAATCACATCCTTAATGACCGATGTGATAACCTTCTGATTCGGGAAATATCTTTTGAAATAGCCGGTAGGTTCCTTATAGAGCCTGTAGTACCCCTGCGCGTTGGACAGCTTCATCCCTGTACGGAGCTCGCTTCCAAGTATCAGAATGGGCAGAAGGTTTTTAAACATACCTTTGATATAGAGCATTCCGGCACAGCCGTTGATGTACTAAAGATTACCCGGCTGGGAATGCGAAGGATGCCTTATCTCCGTATAGTGCCAATAATAGGGGAGTATGGTGAATTTGTTATTCTCACACTTACATTTGATCTCTTCTCCAAAGAGTCTTGGAAACCTCCTTTCAAAGGACTGAAGGAAGGTCTGGCAGGTGATGTACGTCCTTTGCCTTTCTTTTTCTGTCCTGAAGGGGAACGGGGTGAGGAATTCAAGGCCTATCTCCCCCTCTTCCGGAAACTGCCCCGTCTCCGGTAAGAGGAGACCATAAGACCTCTCTTCCACTTCACCGAGTTCAATGATATCAAAGTTCTTCCCTGAAATCGGATCGGAGAGGTAATCCCGAAACGCCTCCTTCCACTTGTTAACTTCTTCGCTGCTCTTCCTGCAGAAGAAGATGTCTACCAAAATCCTGTCCGCTTCCTTCATCCGGTATGTATGCTTCTTGTCCCTGATGTGAAAGAATACGGCAGCTTCGTCCTCAAACCCTGCGAGTGTGGAGACACCCTTGGTAACCGCCTGAAAGACCGTGAAAGGATGCGCAGTCATTGCAGGCGATGAACGGATATTGATCAGTTCCGCGGACAGACGATGCCAGCGGAGGGATGGGAGGGAATGATCATATGTTTTTTCAACCGCCATTGGCAGGATGTACCTCTATTCCTCTAAAAGTTTTATTAACTCCTCTTTCATTGTATTATTCCAGAGGCTTACAACAGCTCCGTAATCGTCTTTTCTTCCCAGAAGACTTGAATAAAGATGCCGATGAGAGGGCGGAGGAGGCGAAGAAGATGAAAAAAGATTGCTGTTCATAGAATCATCTGACACTTTGTGCATAGACCCGGCTCATAAAATCTCACGTATCCTGATCTTCTTCACTGTCACAACAACAAATTTTCCGTAAAGCGAAACGTTGTGCTCCCGGAGGACCTTTATAACTGAACGTCTGATATGCTCGATTTCAGATGCATAATAACGGAGGAATATAACGCTTGTCTGCCGGAACTTGTGAGCAAATACCCACTCTCCAAAATCCTTGTCCTCAGTTAAAAGCAAAGCCTCAAACCGATGTGCTAATTCAAGCACCTCCCGATCCTGAATTCCTTGATATTCCTTAAGAACCGAAATGACTTCAAAACCTTCATTCATCAGATTTGTGACAATCCTGAAGTCAACGCTTTCATCTGCGAGGATTTTAAGGCGCAATCATTTCCTCCTGCGAAATCACGTCTGCTGAATAAGAAAGAGCGGCAAGAATGTCTTCCCTGGTCAGGTGAGGATATGCTTCAAGGAGATCTTCAGTAGTCATCCCCTCGGAAAGTTTTTTTAATATAAGGTCAACTGTTATCCGGGTCCCTTTTATCACAGGCCGACCGAGCATAATATCCGGGTCAACTATTATTCTTTCCCTGTAATGCTGCATATGCATTGATGACACCTCCTATTTCTTTCTTTATTGTACCATTTGCCCGAAGGGGCTGTGGTCAAAGATAACAACATCTCCTGTTACAGGGCTTCTGTAAACAAGACTTTTTGCCTTCCCGTGCAGAGCATGGGCGATTTTAAGATAAAGCCATACCGGCGCCGCGCCGGTTAAAACTACATCGTTACCTTCACCCGCAAGCTCTTTCGCCTTTTGTGTGTATGAATCGAGGTCGCCGAGTTTGGCTGTGGAGGAGTAAAGAGAAGCCAAATCTATGCTTATCACAACGGCTCCGTCATCGTCTTCTCCTCCCAGAATATCTGGACGAATATGCCGATGAGGAGGGCGGAGGAGGCGAAGAAGATGACTACCTTTGGATAAATAAAACCAAATATTCCGATGTATGCCTTCTCATAAGATATCCGGACATATTCTATAAAATGATATGACATAATATCGCAGACCAAGAGCGACAGAACAAGACTCAAAAGCAAGCCATAAAGAGAAATAGGGAAAGCCCTTTTGAAAGACTGACCACAGGACAGCATTGCAACTTTGCCACATTCATGAGTTAAATAAATAACGGCAATTGCATACGCACCAAATCCTATCATATAAACCTGCCCCAGTTCAACCGAAGTGGGAACGTCCACATATTATTTTGTGTTATTAAAGGCAGAAGGCCGATAAATATTGCTCCAAGCATGCGGGGAAACAGGAATTTTGAGATTCTTGGAATTGCAAGGCAAACTACAATTACTGCAAGCAGAATTGCCGATACAAACTCGATGATTAAGGGAAAGCCTGTGACGGCGTTTCCTATCAGTGTCTTAATTGCAGGAGTTTCCTTATAAGGTATAATGCTCGCTTTCTGATACTCCGTGATTAAAAGAGGAATCTCTTTTTTCATTGTGTACAGAGAAGATATGTCAATATTGCCGTATGTTATAAAGAAAATGAAAAGGAGATTCAAAAATATCAGGATTGTCATTATTAAACGAGATATATTTGTTTTATTCTTATTTATACCTTTAACTACCCAAAAGGCAT
>PEUB01000148.1 GCA_002780895.1 Nitrospirae bacterium CG02_land_8_20_14_3_00_41_53 | reverse complement strand
AACAAGGATACGATGTGCTTCAACAACAAGCACGCAGAACTCAGGATTATTTGATTACATCCTGCCTATCTTTGAGAAAAAGACAGGAATCAAGATTGATGTTGTGGCTGTCGGTACAGGTGCTGCTATTGAGATAGGCAGAAGGGGTGATGCGGATTTAGTGTTTTGTCATGCAAAAGATCTGGAATTAAAATCAGTTAAAGAAGGATATTTCGTTAATCGCCACGACGTGATGTATAACGATTTTGTTATTATCGGCCCTGATAACGATCCTGCAAAGATAAAGGGCATAAAGTCGGCTGATAAGGCGTTCAAGAAAATTGCAAAAAATTCCACCACGCCATTTGTTTCGAGGGGAGATAACTCTGGCACTCACACGAAAGAATTATCGATATGGAAAAAAGCCGGCATAGAACCCAAAGGGCAGAAATGGTATCTCGAAGTAGGTCAGGGTATGGAAAAGACCCAGAGGATCGCCAACGAAAAGCGGGCATATACCCTCACAGACAGGGGTACCTGGCTTGCAACAAAAGACAAGGACAAACTGGAGATGATAATTGTCCTCGAAGGCGACCCCATCTTATTTAATCAGTATGGAGTGATGGCGGTGAATCCTCAAAAACACAAGCATGTTAAATACAAAGAGTCGATGGAATTTGTCAACTGGCTCATCTCAAAGGAAGGACAGCAGGCTATCGGATCTTTCAAAGATAAAAACGGAAATCCATTATTCATTCCCAATGCAAAATAATAAAGGAGGAGGTTATCAGATGAAGAATTTTTGTGTCTTTTTGGTGGCCGCTATTTTTGTTACGTCGATATGGATTTTGTCTGCTAAGGCAGCAGACCCAGTGGAGATGGAACAGCTTAAGAAACAGATGGAGCGATTAATCGAAGAGCAGACTATCCTGAAAAAGAAGATAGAGGATATGGAAAAAACACAGGTTGAGACGCAGACCAGGACTATCGAGGCTGAAAAAAAGTTCGTAGAAGCAGCGAAGAAAGGAATACAGGCCGGATATGATAAGGGTTTTTATGTAAAGACACCGGATGAAAATTTCTTCTTAAAGACAAATCTGTTTCTTCAGTTCCGCTACACCTACCTGCCCTTCGACAGGACTGTTAATGCTAATGATGAGGACTGGAGCAACTTCTTCTTAAGGCGAGCAAGGGTCGTCTTTAGCGGAAACGCACCAAATAAAGACTGGACATATTTCTTTCATATTCAGTTAGAACCGACCGGCGCCGTCAACCTGCACGACGCATACGTGACCTGGAAGAAGTATCCTTATGCACAGGTCCAGTTCGGACGTTCCAAACTCCCTTATGGTCTTCACTTCTGG
>PEUB01000090.1 GCA_002780895.1 Nitrospirae bacterium CG02_land_8_20_14_3_00_41_53 | reverse complement strand
TTTCATTCAGAAAGATACTATATGATCGGAAGGTAGCGCACAGGTTCGCTAACCTTCGCTAAGCGATCGGGGAATTCAAGAGGATCGAGGAACAACAGCGAGGGGAAATAACCTTTGCGATAGAAGGGAAGAACGGGTATGAAACGCCCTTTGACCGAATACTCATGGAGAACGGATTCAAACTATACAATTTTAAACTATACAATGTGGACAACTTGAAATTAAGACGGTTTCGTGATGTATTCGGAGCGGAATGGCGCAACGACTGTAGAGAAGGTAGGTCGCTTGAGAAGGAGAGGAAAATCGAAGTAGTTGAAGGTAATCTGAAGGCTGTGCTTATTGGCACTATAACTTGTGCTGATCTTTCCGCAGCTTTTGCTATAGTCCGGGAGCACGGTTTGGCCGTCTTCGGCACCACAAGTGGTAAGCTGCTGCGAGAGTTGGGGCGGATAGCCCCGGAATACCCAGTACGCAACCGAACCAAATTTTTAGCTCGCTTCTACTTCTGCGCTCCTACCTGCGCGCTGCCGCACGTGGCAGTCGCCGCAGGATGGCTAGCTGGCTTTTGGACAGAGGTCCCGGAAGAGGCAAGCTTGGCGGTTGTAAAAGAGTCCTTCCAGAAGGTCTTCGGTCTTCCATGGGAGAAGGTGGTGGTTGGCAGGGAGCGTGAGAGGCTTTTTCGCTTCTGGGAGGGCTACGTGGCCGTCGCGGCGATTAAGTCCCACCCGGGGGTAACCGTAGCCCGGATCAGGGAGGAAAACCCGGAGGTGCAGGTGCTGGAACTGCTGCTAGGCTGAAAAAATAAGCGATGTTATCGATGATAGATTGGAGGAACGGGTTTAAACCTTTTAAAATCATTTTTGAAGAAAATGCCCGCAACGGACAGATAACATGGCGGAAAAGACTGTCGTCTAAACCCTTCAGGCTTCTTTTCCGCCAAGAACGACAAGCAATAGCGTCCGGAAAGGGAAAAATGGAGCAAGGAACGGTTAATATGCTAATCCCCATAATTGGAGCGGTAATTGTATTCGTCAGCGGCCTCGTGACATGGTACTTGAATGAACGAAGTAAGAGAATTTATGAAGAATATAAGCGAAAGGAAGATAAGTATTCTGCGTTAATCAGAAGCCTGCGAGGATTCTACGTTGATTCATTTAACAAAGAACTGCAAACCGAGTTTTTAAATCAACTTAACTTATGTTGGATGTACTGCCCCGATGAGGTTATTCATAAAGCATATAACTTTCTTCTTATGGTACATACAGCTCAAAAGTATTCAGATGAGGAGAAAGAAAAAGCAGTTGGAGAGCTCATACTTACTATAAGGAAAGACCTAATCAGCAAAAAGCCATTGGTAAAAACTAACCTTAAACCAGAAGATTTTAGATATTTGAGAGCGACTTAAACCAATACAGGATGCTACTTCGCCTAACATCCATTAAGAGCGATCGTGGCAACAGAAAAAAGCATACCTTTAGTCTTTTTTCTTTTATAGACGATATCCCTTTAGTTATTGAAGCAAGAAGCGACCTCGATTAAAATGTTTCATACAAAAACTCATTGAAGGGAGACTGCTTCTATGGTTAAAAGATACCGTAAGATGGCAAAAAAGGCAAATGGAAAACCCTCTCGACCACAAACCCGATTGAATCCTGTTTCTCCGTAACCCGCAGCATCACTGGACGAGTGAAAAGACGGAACGGCGGGGATATGGTTCAGAGGTAGGCTGTGGCAGCGCTCTTACAGGCAGAGAAGAAGTTTAAGCGTGTGAAAGGTTACAGGGAAATACTGAAACTCACTGCTGCTTTGCAGCAGAAATCTATTGACAGACAGGAGGTAGCAGCTTAGAATGATGATACAATTAGCGTCCTTCCTACTTCAACAAAAGGAAGGGACAACGTCCCCAAAATGTCGCTTCGCTCCATTTTGGGTATCGGGGTGGCGGCAAAAGAAAGGAGGAAGAGGAGAATGAGAAAAAATAGGCATGTTATTTTTCTGATTGGCGTTTTTATATTGTTGCAAGCGTGTGCAACAGTCCAAAAACCTGATGTGGAGGTGTTGGATAAAAAGCCACAGGTTAGTAAGGTATTATCAGAGACGCCCGAAAGGTTTTTGAAAAGAAAGGTAGCAATAGCAAGATTTTCCAACGAAACAAAGTATGGACAAAGCTTTTTTATAGATGAAAATAAGGATGTTATCGGGAAGCAGGCAATGGATATTCTTTCTGCTAAGCTTACTGCTACCAAAAAATTCATATTGTTTGAGAGGGCGGATATAGAAAAGATTAATAAGGAGCTTAAGATAGGTGATTTGTCGAGTTTGAATATCCCTGCTGATTATTTAATTGTTGGGTCTGTTTCCGAGTTTGGCAGAAAAGAAGTTAGCGATGTGGGGATTTTTAGCCGGGTGAAAAAGCAACAAGCGTATGCCAAAGTAAACATAAGACTGATAGATGTTTATACAGGACAAATAATTTATTCCGCAGAAGGTGATGGCGAGGCATTTTCAGAAGCAGGCACTGTTATGGGTGTTGGTGCACGGGCTGCTTATGACTCCAGTTTGAATGATAAAGCAATTTCAGCGGCAATATCAAAGTTGGTAAATAACATCATTGAAAGTCTCTTGGATAAACCATGGCGGTCTTACATCTTGGCCTATGAGGGTGGTAATTACGTCATATCGGGCGGCAAATCACAAGGGATAAGAAAAGACGATGTTTTCGGCGTTTATAAGAAAGGGCAGAAGGTCAAGAATCCGCAAACCAATATGGTTATTGAGCTTCCAGGTCAATTAGTTGGAAAGATAAAGATTCACACATTATTAGGCGATAATCCGAATAATGAGATTTCCCTATGTTCTGTCTCAAGTGGTGATGTGCCGGTGAATAATTTTTCTGATTTTTACATCCAAGAAATAGATAAAAGATAAGCATGGAGGTTGTGATGAAAAAGGTCATTTTATTGCTTTTGGGAATACTGATTTTACATGCCTGTGGTTATCAGGAAGGCATTGTTCAAAAAGAGGGAAAAAGCTTTATCAAATTTGCCGGGAATTTGGAAAATGTATCGGTACAGATCGATGATATGAATCAATTTGTTCTTAAGTCAGGGTCGAAAAGCGGCGCTGATGACAACAAACTATATCAAGTCTCTCAAGGAAAACATTCGATAAAAGTGTACCGAGATGGCAACCTTATAGTAAATAGAATATTGTTTTTGGATAATCAGGCTACGGCGGAGGTAATAATACCATGAAACTTTTTTCTACAATTTCTCTTATACTGCTGTCAGCTATTTTTTTTGCAGGGTGTGCTACACAAAGGCCAATGTATAGCTGGGGCGATTATTCCTCTTCTCTCTATAAACTAAAAAAAGAGCCAAATGATGAAAATCTCCAGAAACATAAACAGGTTCTTCTTAAGATTATGGAGGACTCTAAGGAAAACGGCCTTCGCGTTCCTCCCGGTGTTTATTGCGAGTATGGCTATATCTTGATGAAAGAAGGGAAATCTAACGAAGCTCTGTCATACTTTGGTTTGGAAGAAAAAACATATCCAGAATCAGCCGTGTTCATTCAAAGATTAAAATCTCAATTTGCTAAGACAAAGGAGCAACCATGAAAAACATAAAACTAATTTATTTGTTATCACTACTGCTTATTTTAGTATCAGCCTGTGGGCCAAAATACATAAGCAAGAAAGATGCCTTTCCTAACATATATGAGGAAAGGCCGTTGTCGATATTGGTCTTACCACCAATCAATATGACTACAGCAGCAGATGCCAAAGAGTATTACGCGACAACGATAGCAGAACCTCTTTCATTTGCAGGATATTATATTTATCCCATTGAAGTCACCACTGATATTTTGAAAAATGAAGGTCTATATGACACCGAGATATTAGGAGGTTTACCGCCCGAAAAGTTTAAACAGTTCTTTGGAGCTGACGCGGTATTATACATAAAAATACTGAAGTGGGATACCTCTTATTACGTGATCGGCGGTAATGTGACTGTTGCTGTAGATTGTTTACTTAAATCTACAACGACAGGTAGGGATTTATGGAAATATGATGGTACAATTGTAGTAGATACCACAGGTGGTTCAGGCGGTTCCGGGGGATTAGCCGGACTGATTGTGAAGGTTATAGCTACTGCGATACAAACTGCAGCAACTGACTATATTCCTATAGCCAAACAGGCAAACATAATTACAATTTCTTCCATGCCTTATGGCAAATACCATCCCAATTTTGATAAGGATAGAGATGTTCAGATAATATTAAAAAAGAAACCAGAGGAGGCTTCACAATAATAAAATAGGCAATTGCTGCAACTTCACATAACACGTTACAAAAGGCTGACATCCAAACCTTTCAGGCTTCTTTTGCAACGGAAACATTGAACTAAACCGCTACGCGGTGGATTTTGTATCTCAGGTCATTTACCAAAATCCTGTCCTTTATCCCTCTTTTAATACCGAACTCCTACCTTGTCTGATCAGGTCTTTCCACAATAAAATCTCCTTCAACTGACATCAAGTCAGTGAATTCACTTCAAAGGAGGAGATTGTATCATGGGAAAATTGAGAGATCAGATGCAAAGGGATCTACAGTTGAGGGGGTTAAGCCCGAAGACTCAGAAGGCATATCTCAATCAGGTAAGAGATTTTGCCCGTTATTTCAAGAAATCACCGGATCAACTTGGAGAAGACGAAGCAAAGGAGTACTTACAT
>PEUB01000137.1 GCA_002780895.1 Nitrospirae bacterium CG02_land_8_20_14_3_00_41_53 | reverse complement strand
AGCATTATCCATGTATTTAAGATTGTGAAGATCATCCCCGCGACTTAATGGAATCTCAGGTAAAGAAGTATCTTTATTTCCCATAATAAATTCTACAAGCTAAATCAAAAATGTCCTTCAACATGAACGATATATTCCTCTCATTCCTGCGACCTATTATACCACCAAGGGGTTATCCATTAGACCCAAAAAGATAGGTGAACATATCAAGAAGAAACGTCTTGACCTCGGCCTCATTCAATTAGAGGTAGTGAAAATGATAGGGGTTATCGAGTCAACTTAATTTTCTTAAAACCTAACTTTCGCTACTTTTTGAAAAAAAGAACTTAACCTTTTGTAATTTCATGTCTTTTTATAGATGAGTTGTATTACCTATGAGGAATCCTCATAGGCCCTTAATCCAAACAGCTCAAAGAGCCTCCCTTGCACCGTAGAAAGCCTTTTGATCTTCTTCTTGATACGATTATCTGGATAAAGCAAGATGATTTCCTCAATATCATTGAGTTCCTGTAGCATCACGGGCAAGCTCATAGTGAGCGACCAACGGTAACGTGGCAATCTCATTAACACACCAAGAGGGGCGGTGACCATACCCCTTTTGGTGGATGAGTATATTATTGGGCGGATAATGTTATATAGAGAGTTGATCTGTCCCTGAATATCAGTAAAAGTATATCGCGATCAGGTTTAATCCTCGAGGCCACTGCCTCATAATCCTTCGTATTGCTTATCCTTTTCCTGTTGATTTCCATTATTATATCATTTTGCATTAATACACCTTCAGCAGGACTCCCATCATCTATATCAGTTATTATGACCCCGGTTATACGTTTTGTAATACCGAGGCCTCTTTTCAGCTCAGGCGTGAGGTTCTGAACGTGGATGCCCTTAAGGAGGTTATCAAATTTACCTGGTAACCTTTGCATTTCAGCAGGCAGCTCAGCTATCGTGGCCTTTACAGTCTTTGGTTTCCCCTCACGCAAGATTTTAATCGCTACTTCTTTATTCGGCGGGGTGTTTGCCACCATATTCCTGAGGCTTGCCGGCTCATCAACTTCTTTTCCGTCATACTCAACTATCACATCCCCTCTCTGAAGTCCTGCCTTCTCAGCCGGGCTATCTTCAATAACATCACCAATAAGGACACCCTTTTCTTCCTTGAGATTGAATTGTTTCGCGAGTTCAGGGGTTACAGGCTGTATCGTTACACCCAGCCAACCCCTTATAACCTTTCCCTTTTTAATAAGGCTTTCCATAACAGCCTTTGCCATATTGCTCGGGATGGCGAAACCAATCCCCTGATAACCGCCTGATGTACTGAATATGGCTGTATTGATTCCAATAAGTTCGCCCCTAACATTTACAAGTGCACCACCAGAGTTTCCCGGGTTAATCGCTGCATCTGTCTGAATAAAATCCTCATAATCCGAAATCCCCACATTAGACCTGCCGGTTGCACTCACAATCCCGGACGTCACGGTCTGGTTCAGTCCATATGGGTTACCGATAGCTATTACTGTTTCTCCGACCTTCAATTTATCAGAGTCCCCCCACCTGATTACAGGGAGGTGATTGGAATTTATCTTGATAACAGCAATGTCAGTTTTTGGGTCTGTCCCGATAACCTTGACCTTAAATTCTCTTCTGTCAGATAATTTTACTAAATGCTTTCTTACTAAATGCTTTCTTACAGCAGGCTGAGAGATACCTAAAATCCTTGCTATCTCTCTCTGTCCCTTGCCTTGAAGATAAAGGTTTCTTATCTGTATTTTTCTGTCCTCTAACTCTACCATTCTCTTTGCATTCTTCTCTGGAATAGTCTTTTTGCAGGATTCCTTCTGATTCCCTCTTGGTTCATATAACGGTCAATAAGCCTGACATCATCTATAGTGAATCTGTAGTGTCCACCTGGAGTCCTTCTCGGGCTGTAATAGCCATAAATTTCCATCTGCTTGATGGTTCTGAAGACCGTTGCGGTTGAGGTTCCTAAGTGTTCTGCAACATCTCTCAAACGCATCTTTTGCTCCCTTTTGTCTTCTCTTGAAAGATGCAGGTTATCAAGGGTTATCACTCTTTTTGCTTAACCTTTTCATTCGGTAAATTCCCTTTTGCTTCCTTGAGAAGACTAACAATCTCATCCACCTTGTCAGGTGGGACTGCAATTCCTTTTTTAGTAGGAATCCACTCCCCTTTGTCATCCTCGACATATACCCGTATGTCAATGAATCTGTAGCCCTTGTATTCAGATAGGATTACTCTGATTTTCTCTATCGAGTTTTTCTGAATCTCACCTATCAGCATGTTTTCTCCTTTATTTCCTCAATCTTTGAATTTTCAAAGACCTCTTTAACCTTGTGAATCTCCTTAAGGTCTTCCTTAGATAGTTTCTTAAGCTCTTTAATCTCATGATGGGTGTAGATTACCTCAGCTATACCCTGAGACCTCAAGGTGTGTATATCTTTCTCAGTATCAACTACCCATAGATAAGCTTGTAAGACTTCAGAATAGACTTTGTAGGCTACCTTTCTACCACACTTTAAAAGAGCTTCAGTATAAAGGCTTTTCACCCTGTTAAGGGCATCCTGAAAGGCTGTAAGGTCTTCATTGATAAAGGCACTATCAAGAGTCTCTATTGTATCCTGAAGGTCTATATAAAGCTCTGGTAGGGTCTCTTTAAGCTCGTCTGTGCCTAAATCGAAAGGGTGTAGCCATGCTGTTTATTCTCTATACTTCTTAGCTATGACCTCTGACACTGGTCTAACCTTGCCTTCGGCTAACAGGGTTTTAATCGCTTCTTCATTTTTAGGCTTGAAAGTATCCCCTGACGTTAACTCAACCTCACCATCATGGGTTTTGAGTTTCAAGGGTATGGTGGTTAGGTATCTCATAACTCACCCTCAATTAAAATTATTTCTTCACCATCAGGCTTCTGGCATTTATGTATTTGTGTTGAAGGCTCTCTTAAATCACCTACATAAATAGAATTATCAAGGTTTTGCGTGGTTTCAGCATGGCTATTTGTGTTGAAAGGTTTTTGAGTGTCAAAAGGATTTATGTATTTATGTTGGCTATATATAGTATCTACACAAATACATAAATAGGTTTTAGGCTTTCCTTTCTTGTCTTTATCTTCTGTAACAGTCCAATAAACCCCTTTACCTTTTTTAAGCAATCTTCTTATCACATATTCGCCATAACCTAAATCCTCCTTTATCTTCTCTTTGAGTTCCTTCTGCTTTGCAGGTTGTATGTCCTTCAATAGTTTGTAAATGTCCTGCATCTTCTCAATATCAGGATCTTGTGCTATCTCGAAGCCCTTTATATCAGGATTGAAGGTTAAAAATATATGATGCGGCTCGTATCTGGTCTTAATTCTCACACCCAGCCGATAGAGATTATCGCTGTCAAATTCAACTGTATCGTCATCTTTAAGCCCTTCCAGTCCCAAACAATGGTCTGCAAGGTCGAGCAAAGCCGTGCTGCCTTTATAAATACTTTCATTGCTTTTGGGGGTATGGTGCAAGAGTAAAATTGTAAAACCTTTTTCCCTGAGTTCCTTTAGTCTTGAGATTATTACAGCCATATCCTGAGAGTCATTTTCATCTGAAAGATGGGAAGCTCTTAATGTGTCAAAAATCAGCAGCCCCAGAGGCAGCTCCTTGTATAAATTCCATTTGTTACTATCAAGTCTTGGAGGCTGTATTTCGTTAGAAATATGCCATACATAGAGGTTATGACTTTGCCCTATCTTCTCTACTCGTTCCTTCAAAATTGACAGTGGATTCTCAAAATCAATAAAATAGACAGGCGTCTTTATTGTCTGTAATTCCCCAAAAGGTAATCCTTCTGCTACTTTGTGAGCTATCTGCATTGAAAGAGAGGTTTTACCAATTCCACCCCTGCCAAATAGCAAAGTGATGCCACCTTTAGGTATCAAGTTCTGCACAAGGTATTCTGTTTGAACATCAAGGTTTAAAATGTCATTCCACTTAAAAAGGCTGTCTAAAAGGCTTTTCTTTTCTACCTTCACACTATCAGCTATCATTTTAAGGATAACTTCCTTTCCATCATCGTTATAAAGTTCTTTATATTGACCTATAAAATCTGTTATATCCGCCCCTTGCGGCATGCCAAAAGGAAGGGCTTTATCCCACGCCTTCTTAAGATTAACCTGCTTAATTGATTTAGCTATTGGCAATAAGGCTTCTGCTATCTTTTCAACAGACTTATACCCTGCATCGTCATTATCAGGGAATAAAACAACATCACGCCCTTTAAAATGCTCTGCCTTGCAATGTTTCATGTATGAACTAAAATCTGTAGCGCTACCGGCAGTTATAGCTAAAAATCCAAGCCCTGTTAAAGTGTCACAGTCTTTTTCACCTTCTACATAACAAACGATGTCATCAGGTCTTTGTGCTAAGAGGTCCTGATTGTATAAAACAGGCTTGCTTTCCCTTCCCGGCAGGTATAATCCTTCACTGCTGTTATTCAGGGTAAAATACCTTGCCTGCTTATTGCTTTCAGGGTCTTTGTATATAGCCTTGACGTACTCAGGATTACCCGCTTTATAAGTGTGCATCCTCTGAAATGTGTAATTACCATCAGGTTTAAGCTCTTTTATTTGCTGCATGGTCATGCTCATAAGAGAAGCACCTTGACCATCTAACCCTAAAATTTCTTTTGCTTTCTTAATGGCATCGCTTGAATTTGTATAACCTTCTTTCTCTTGAATAAAGTCAATACTGTCTCCTTGCCCAAATCCCGATATAGAAATTACGTAAACCTATCCGAATAATATTTAGAGGCAATTTTTTCATTATATGGTATCTGTTTCTGTTAAGTTAGC
>PEUB01000052.1 GCA_002780895.1 Nitrospirae bacterium CG02_land_8_20_14_3_00_41_53 | reverse complement strand
CCTACAAGAGTTGCTACAATCGAGCCAATCTTGACCTTTGTCTGCACCATAACAGGAATGCGTTTCATATCATCTGTAAGCCAGATATATATGTCCCCCTTCCTGTAAAGTAAAGTGGACCCTTTTGTCAAGACAAATATTTGCACTTTTTAAGTTACAGTTTTGAGTCCTTGTTTTAGTTGTTTCTACCAAAATATACCTCTGCCGGTGTCTTATTACCAAGAGACTGATGTGGTCTTTCCTGGTTATAAAAGCTCATATAGTTGTTGATACCTTGTCTTGCTTCCCGAACATCCTGATAATCTTTAATGTACACCTCCTCGTATTTTAATGTCCTCCACAATCTCTCTGTGAAAATATTATCTGCAGCCCTCCCTTTCCCATCCATACTTATCTGAATGTTGTTTTGTTCTAACTTAGAGACAAAGTCTAAGCTGGTAAATTGTGACCCCCGATCAGAATTAAAGATGTCCGGCATTCCTGTAACAAATGCCTTCTCTAAAGCACTTATGCAGAAATCTACCTCAAGACCGCTTGATAGTTCCCAGGATACTACGTATCTGCTAAACCAATCCATTATAGCTGCCAAATACATCCATCTCTTGCTTAATCTGATATAGGTTATATCAGTACCCCAGATCTGATTGCTTCTGTTGATTTCAATATTCCTGAGCAGATAGGGATATATCTTGTTGTCTAAGTGTGGTTTGCTCAGATTGGGCTTTGGATAAATGGCTTCAATCCCCATCAGCCTCATCAGCCTCTGCACCCTTTTCCTGTTTACCAAATAACTATTCCTATTCAATGATACCGTCATCCTCCTGGAACCATAAAAAGGTGTCTTCGTGTATTGCTCATCTATGAATCGCATGAGCTCTATGTCATAAGGATCAACAACAGGCTTATAATACACTGTCGGTCTGGCTATGCCCAAAAGTTCTGCCTGTCTGGTTATCGTTATAGACCTGTTTGTATGGATGAGCAATTTCTTCTCCTTAGGTGTT
>PEUB01000106.1 GCA_002780895.1 Nitrospirae bacterium CG02_land_8_20_14_3_00_41_53 | reverse complement strand
GGCTTTTAAAAATGTCTCTAAGGCGATTTGGCGAAGCCGTTTTTGAAACAGATAAAACACTTACACCTTTTAGAGCACTAAAAGTATCTAAAAGGGTATATTACGAGGGGGGTCAATTTTATTTGCAGAAAAGGGGTCAAATGTGTTGACTATCTACATGTAACTAAAGCCGGCTCAATCCTTTCGTGTGCAACTATTCGGTGAGCATAAACCAGACATGCTTGTATATCTTCTTTTTCCAGAAAAGGATAACCTTCTAACAGTTCTTCAACAGTAGAGCCAGCGGCAAGCATCCCAAGAATGTGCTCAACGGCTATCCGCATCCCCCGAATGATTGGTTTACCGCCAAAGATTGAAGGATTAATGGTAATGCGATTTAAAAACTCCTCGTCTTTCATTATATCCTAACCTCCATTTTTAGTTCCTTTTATCAAACTATATACTCGTACAGATTAAATTATACCATACAAGAGGAGTTCTAATCCCGTAAGTTCAAATTTTGGGGTCGCATCTTGACAGCTGCTATAATCTCAATATTTGAAATCTGAGGTTTTGGCATCTTCATTGTTACTACAAACACAGGTATCCCTTTCTTTTTATTTTCCTCTAAAACCCTGTAATTTTTATTATACAGATCTTTATCATCTTCAGGAAGTATTACAAGAACCGCTCCTTTAGGGATTCTGTCAAGCACATCGGGATGTTCAAAAACGTACTTCATCCATTCAGCATGAAGGTCTAAGTTTTTTTTGATTATTTCATCTTTCGTCATTTTTAATCTCCTCTCTCAAAGTCTTCTCTATATTTCTCCCAGTTTGCCTTCAAATCAATTGTAGCATATGTAAAAGCAAGAGACATTTGACAATTTCCTGAGCCAACAAGCTGACAAGCGTAGATCGTAAGACCGTGAACGGTGAAGCGTGAAAGGTGATTAAAAACACCCCCACCCAGTCTTCGATTTAAAACCAAACTCTTTCTCTGCTTTTGATGTATCCAGCATCCTTCTCGGTTGTCCATCGGGTTTAGAGGTATCCCAGACGATTTTGCCTTTGAAGCCGGTAAGTTTTGTAATCAATTCAACTAAATCCTTAATTGAAATTTCAAAGCCAGCTCCAAGATTTATTGGATCACTTTTGTTGTATCTTTCAGTAGCTAACAATATTCCTTCAGCAGCATCTTCTACATATAAAAATTCTCTCGTCGCTTTGCCTGTCCCCCAAACGGTAATAACAGGTTTAGGTAAAGGTTGAGGTTGAGAGATAGCATCTACACATTTTTTAATCAATGCTGGAATCACATGGGAAGATTCAGGGTCAAAGTTATCCCTTGGTCCATAAAGATTAACAGGGAAAGTGCAGAAATAATTTTGTTTCTGGTGTATGGGGATCAGAATAAATATGGTCAATTCTGCCTGTATTAAACGTACTTGCCCGACGAATAAGGCCATGGACCTCATAGCCTTTTGATAAAAGAAATTCAGCAAGATACGACCCATCCTGTCCTGTAATGCCTGTGATTAATGCCTTTTTCATCTCAAAATCTCCTTTAAACTGAAATACTTATTGCAATAAACCCCTGCAAAAGAACCTAATCCATCAGCAAAAACATCAAACACCGATGCATCCCTCATCAGCACAAATGACTGATGTATCTCGTCTGTAATCCCATAAACCGATGCAGCAATCCACCCAACCAGAACATAGCGCCTGATTCCTGAGTTCTTCAAGCTATATCCAATTAAAAAGCCTAAAATCGCATACTCTATAAGGTGAATAACCTTATCCACTCCATACGGCAGTTCATATTTAATCGGTTTTGAAAGAGATGAGAAATAAAATATCAAAGCCATATACGAAATTGTAACCGTCAAACCCAAAATGATTTTTGTTTTCATTTTTTCCTCAGATAGATTTGTCATCTATTCTTTTACGGATGTGCAAGTCAAAATAATTTCTTAAACTTAGGAAAATGCTGTTTATGGTTTTTATTTCATCAAACAGCATATTTAATACAGCAACGATTTAAACAGCCTCTTGACTATTGAGATTTTGACCCCAAGTTGCCCCTCTTCAGTTTTATTCCCTTCCATATGCGTCATCTATTCTTTCAATATCATCCTCACCTACATATTCGCCGTTTTGAACCTCGATTATCTCCAGCGGAACCTTGCCGGGATTTTCAAGCCTGTGGCGGGTTAACTCGGGGATATATACTGATTCGTTTTCGTGCACGAAGGTTTCGCGATCTCCTATGGTCACCTTTGCTTTCCCTTTTACCACTACCCAGTGCTCTGACCTGTGATGGTGTAATTGCAGACTCAGTCTCTCACGCGGGTTTACGACAACCCGTTTGATCTTGTATCGTTCGCCTTCTCCAAGAACTGTATAGCTTCCCCATGGTCTGTAAATGGTTACATGTTCCAAGGCCTCTTTGCGGTCATCTTCCCTTAATTTATTTACTATCTCCCTTACCTTTTGTGTCTCTCCCCTTTTTGCAATTAATAGTGCATCATCTGTATCAACTATCAAACAATCATCTAACCCTATTGTAGCGACAAACCTTTTATCACTGATTATAAGGGTATCTTTGGTATCTATTGCGACAACATCACCCATCTTGATATTCCCCCTGCCATTTTTATCTAATACATCGTATATCGAGTCCCATGAGCCTATGTCATTCCAGTATAAATCGAGCGGCAGGATTACTATCCTTTCTGATTTCTCAGCCACAGCATAGTCCAATGAGATGTCAGGCATTTGCTTAAAGTTTGCTACCATCTCATCAAAACTCATATCAAGCATCTCGCTTATCTTCGGTGCGTGTTTGCTGAATTCTTCTATTATGGTGCCTATGCAAAAGGCAAACATACCTGAATTCCAGTAATAATTGCCTTCACCAATATATTTTTTTGCAGTCTCCGTATCCGGTTTTTCAGTAAACTCTTCTACTTTGAAATAGTTATTTTTGACGATCTCGCCAGGAAATCCCCCCATCCCCCCTTTACTAAAGGGGGGCAAGAGGGGATTATTTTCATTGTCTGTTATGTTGTCGTGCTCCATGTTTGTCCCATGGTGCTTACTGTCTGCTGCTGACTCCTTACTGACTTGTATATATCCATAACCTGTCTCAGATCTTGTCGGTTTTATGCCAAATGCCACCATATAGCCTTTTTTAGCTATCTCCTCTGAAAGTTTAATATATTCAGCAAATTTGTCAGCAGGTTTTATGACATGGTCTGAAGGAGAGATAAATAATACTTCATCTTTTTTACATCCAAGTTTTTCCACACAGTATTTTATCCCAAGAGCTATGGCAGGTGCTGTATTCCTGCTTACAGGTTCAAGTATGATATTGGCAAAAGGCGAATGGTTAGGGTTGGATATTAAATGCTGGTTGTTGAACATGACATTAAGGTCGGCTAAGACGTGGAATTTATATTCACTGTTCGTCATCACAATAATGTCATCAATAGAAATCACTTTTAAAAGCCTTTCCGCGGTCTTTTGTAAAAAAGAGCTTTTACCATTCAGCTTCAGAAATTGTTTCGGATAATTCCTTCTGCTGAGAGGCCAAAGCCTTGTTCCAGAACCACCTGCGAGGATAAGTGCTTTCATAATAACTCCATTGCCTCTTTCAGCTCTCTCTCCAAAAAGTTCCTGTATTCGTTGAGACTTTTTTCATCTTCTGCCTCGAATCGCATTACGACCACCGGCTGGGTATTGCTCGATCTTATGAGTCCCCATCCTTTTTCAAAAACAACCCTCGCTCCATCTATGTCATAGATCTTCTTTATTGGGAAAGGGCAATTGCCGGATATATTATACTCTTTACAACGGTGCACCAATCTTTCCACAACCATCTTCTTTTGATCCTCCGGGCAGTCTATGTGTATTTCGGGTGTGGAGCACATACGCGGGATGTCTGAAAGCAATTCGTTTATTCCAAGGGCTGTGGTCTTCATAATCTCTATGAGCCGGAATGTAGTATAGATTGCGTCGTCAAAACCAAAATACCCGTCTGAAACAAAGATATGGCCGCTGAATTCGCCTGCAAGGAGGGCGCCCTCTTTTCTCATCTTGTCTTTTATAAGGGAGTGTCCTGTCTTCCACATGATGGGTTTGCCGCCGTGCCTCTCTATGTCGTCAAACATTGTATGGGAACACTTTACGTCCCCGATGATGATTGCATCAGGTTTCCTCTTCAGGATGTCCCTGGCAAGGATGACCATAATCTGATCACCCCATACAATATCCCCAAAACTGTCAATTATGCCTATCCTATCTGCATCTCCATCGTATCCAACCCCTATATCAGCCCCTTCTTCTTTTGTCACCTTTATGAGTCCCTTGAGATTTTCTACCACTGTCGGGTCTGGATGGTGGTTTGGGAATCGTCCATCAGGCTCACAACAAAGGGGTATCACTTCACATCCCATAGCCTCTAATATTCCGGGAGCTACTATCCCCCCAGTGCCGTTTCCAGCATCGACCACCACCTTCAATCTCCTGTAGCCTTTATTTGATAAATAGGAAAACCTGTTTACCATGATATCTTTATATGCACCGAGTATATCATAATGCTCCAGATGCCCGTTTTCTGGGCTTTCAGACCATGACCTTTTTTCTATGATATCTTTAAGTTTTTGTATCTCTTCTCCAAAAATCGTCTCTTTCCCGATACTCAGCTTAAACCCATTATATTCAGGCGGGTTATGGCTTCCTGTAACCATGATGCCGCCGTCCAGATTGAGATGGTGGATGGAAAAATACTGCAAGGGAGTCGGGCAGAGACCTATGTCATAAACATCGATACCCGTTGATATTATTCCTTTAATAATGTTCGCAGCAAGTCTTTCAGAACTTATTCTCCCATCTCTTCCTACACTTACCCTGTTTCCATTTTTTTTTATATTTTTTATGAGGGTGCCAAATGCCTTCCCTAAAGAAAAGGCAAAGTTTTCGTTGAGGTCCCTTCCGACAATCCCCCGTATATCGTATTCCCGGAATATCTTATCGTTCAACATAGGAATACAAGGTTAAGGTCAAGGCTGAGGCTAAGATTGAGTCTTTACTTAACCTCGGCCTCAACCTAAGCCTGTCTTTTTGCTTTTTGTCCATTTCATATTATCCACATACCACTTTACAGTTTTTTCTATGCCTTCATGAAAATGTATTTTGCTCTTCCAGCCAATCTGCTTGCATATTTTATTCGAATTTAAAGAATATCTGAAATCATGCCCTAATCTGTCTTTCGTAAACTCTATTAAATCTTCTGGTTTCCCTAACAGCTTTAAAACAGTTTTGACCACATCTATATTCCTCTTCTCTTCTCCGCTCCCGACATTGTATATCTCTCCAATTTTGCCTTTTTCTGATATTCCAAATACTGCATCTACACAATCAGATACAAATAACCATTCCCTGATGTTTTGCCCTTTTCCATAAACAGGAACCTTTTTATTGCTCAATGCCTTGAGTATAACTACCGGAATAAGTTTTTCCGGATACTGCCATGGACCATAATTATTAGATGGTCTTATTGTTATTACAGGTATGCCGTATGTCCTGTGATATGCCCTTCCGAGCATATCGGCAGCAGCTTTGCTAACCGAATATGGAGAATTGGGGTTCAGGGGTGTTGTTTCATAAAATTGTCCTTTCCCTGTTAGTTCACCATATATCTCATCGGTCGATATATTTATGAATCTTTCGATCCCATAGTGTTTTGAGATATCAAGAAGTACCTGTGTCCCTTTTATATTTGTATCCAAAAAAGGAGATGGATCAGCTATGCTCCTATCGACATGGCTTTCTGCTGCAAAGTGAACAACGATATCTGGTTTTTCTGTCTTGAAGATATGTTCCAGAGAGTCTTTATCAGTTATGTTTTTCCTGTAAAAAGTAATTTCTTTCTTAAATTCTTTTAATCTCTTTAAATCACCGGCATAACTGAGTTTATCAACAACTGCTATCCTGTAACTTTTTTCTGCGCCCTGTCTGACAAATTCGCTTCCTATAAATCCGGCCCCACCTGTGACTAAAAGTTTTTTCATTAGATTTCCTCTTGTTTAAACATTTCTTCTATGTACCTGTCAATGCCGATCCTCCAGTCAGGTATATTAACGCCCAGGGCTCTCGAAAGCTTATGATTTGACATTGCAGAGAAATATGGCCTCTTGACAGGTGAAGGAAAATAATCTGAGTTTACAGGCAATATCAGGTTATCCAGACCAAGCCTATCAATAAAATAGCGTGCGACTTCATATCTTGTAACATATCCGCTGTTGGTCAGATGGTAAACCCCTCTCAGACCTTTTTCTATTGCAAGCATTGTTAAAGTTATAATGTCCTTTGTAAAGGTCGGCACCGAGGTCTGGTCGCAAACAATTTTTAAAACCATATTCTTCCTTGCCAATTCGGACAATTTATAAAGAAAGTTTTGTTTGCCTTCTCCAAATACCCAGCTAACCCTGAATAATAAAAAATTATCAGTCTCTTCTGTTAAAATCTTTTCACCCATTAATTTGCTTTTACCGTAATTGTTAATTGGATCTGGTTCATCTTCCTCTGTATAAAAATCTTCCTTTGTTCCATTAAATATGTAATCAGTGCTGTAGTGAACTAACAGGGCATTATTTTTTTTGCACGCAACCGCCAGGTTTCTCACTCCTGCGGCGTTTACTTTGTATGCAGTATCAAAATCCTTTTCAGCCTTATCTACAAAATTATAAGCAGCACAGTTTAAAATAATATCAGGATTATATTTTGAAAAAGCTTCTATAACGACATTCAAATCAGATATATCCAGACTTTCTTTATCTAAAGCCCCTACTGTATATTCATAGTTTTCTAACGCCTTTTGAAATTCCCTTGCAAGCTGGCCGTTTGCACCTGTAATTAAAATCTTCATATTACACCTCCTGTATTAAACAACCATATTGTCAAAAGTTTTTTAGTAAATTCTTAAAATATCCTTTATTTTTCAACATATTGTTTTAAATCAGCCTGCCTCCCTTTTTAAACACACCCCTAACCCCCCTGGCAAGGGGGGATATAAAAGGGTATTCAAAATTAATATCAGCATTATATAATGCTGGATGTTTTTTATCTTTTTCTGAGAGAACCGGGTCTTTGATCGGCCAGTTGATATTTATATCAGGGTCATTCCAGATAATCCCCCTATCGTCTTCTGGCGAATATTCTCTATTACACTTATATATAACATCAGCTGTTTCACTCAGGACAACAAAACCATGAGCAAAGGCAGAAGGGACATAAAGCATAAGATTATTTTCTTCAGACAGTTCAACACTAACCCAATGTCTAAAGGTGGGAGAACCTTTTCTTATATCTACCGCTACATCAAATATCTTTCCCTTTACACACTGGACTAATTTGCCCTGTGCATTGGGATTTTTCTGAAAGTGAAGTCCTCTCAATACGCCTTTTACAGATTTTGAATAATTATCCTGAACAAACTGCTCTTTTATGCCCGACTGAGCAAAGTCTGAATATTTGTAAGTTTCCAGAAAGAGTCCCCGTCTGTCCCTGAAAACCTTTGGTTCTATTAGGATAACTTCCGGTATTGATAATTTTTTAAAAATAAATGGCATAACTAAAAAGCTTAGAAAAAAGGCCTTTGCCTGCTGTTATTTTATCACCCTCAAAAGATATTTTCCGTATTCATTATGATTTAAGGCCTGTGCAAGTTTTAACAATTGCTTTTTATCAATATAACCTAATTTGTATGCTATTTCTTCTATGCAGGCTATTTTTAACCCCTGTCTTTTTTCAATAGTTGATATAAACTCACCGGCTTCTAAAAGGCTCTTATGAGTACCTGTATCAAGCCAGGCATAGCCTCTGCCCATCAGTTCAACCCTGAGTTTTCTCCTTTTAAGATATTCTCTATTTACATCTGTTATCTCGAGCTCACCCCTTCGCGACGGCTTTATATTTTTAGAAATCTTTACTACTTCGTTGTTATAGAAATACAGGCCTGTTACCGCATATCTCGATTTTGGTATTTTGGGCTTTTCCTCTAAAGACAGGACATTGCCCTTCTCATCAAATTCGACTACTCCATATCTTTCAGGGTCATTGACATAATAACCAAATATTGTCGCACCACCCTTTGTTTTTACATCATCTACCGCCTTCTCCAATAAACCTGTAAGACCGTGGCCATAAAAAATATTATCCCCCAGCACAAGACAAACATCATCACTGCCTATAAATTTCTCACCCAGGATAAAGGCTTCTGCAATGCCGCCCGGGTGAGACTGTTCCCTGTAAGAAAAACTAAGCCCTAAATGAGAGCCGTCATTGAATATATTCATAAAACGCTGTAAATCCTGTGGCGTGGAAATTATCAGGATATCCTTTATCCCTGCAAGCATAAGTACAGACAGGGGGTAATAAATCATCGGCTTATCATAAATAGGCAATAACTGTTTACAAATACCTATTGTTACCGGATAAAGCCTTGTCCCGATGCCACCTGCTAAGATTATGCCTTTCATTTAGAAACCCTCCAAAAAGCTATACTATATTTTAGTCAGAAAACAACTATCGAGTTCAAGCCTGTAATGAATCATTTCAAGAAGGATCATTACCCTCTCAGTGCCTCTGGTCTCTTTTTCAAAAATTCCATAAAAATCTCTAAACGGTCCATCCTTTATTAAAATCCTGTCTCCTTTTTCGAATCTCCTGGGTTTGATAACCACTATGTTGTCATCTCCCATGCCTTCTTTTATTGTGTTAATAATCTCATCATAAACAACAATAGGATTGCCTTTACCTACTATGTATCTCACACCCCTTGTGTAAGTGATGAGATGGGAATATTTCTCTTTCTCGAAGCTTGCAAATAGGTAAGAAGGAAAGAGAGGTTCTATGACCTCAATAAGTTTATTGCGCCTATATTTCTTGAACTTTATTTTCGGGTTCATGACCTCAATGCCTATACCTTCAAGGCGATAGGCAATTGAATCCTCTTTCCCCGGCTTTGTATAAATGGCATACCACATTTATAAACATTATAACCCAAATCCGGTTATAACAATAGTGGCGATTGCCGTATCTGTCATTGCGAGGTTGCATCGACCGTGGCAATCTCACTGAGAAAGACGAGATTGCTTTGTTTCACTCGCAATGACAGCAGAAGTTATAGATAATAAGATTAGAAAGAACTGAGATACATTTTAGGATTTTTAGTTATGCACCTCATTATAGAATTTTTATTATATCCTATCTCAATAAGCCTTTTTGAAGATTCTGTAATGGTCATGCAGCCCCCCGAAAGTCTGCCGTGGATATCGGTAATACCTTGTTCCCTCCCCCCTCCTCCCCTCACTTTTGTCTCTTTTACTGTATCTGACACTATTATTATCCTGTCAGGATTTTTTGTTTTGAATATCAATTCAAGTGTTTTTGAATGGAGGTGACAGGGGTCTGCAATAAGCTCAATATAAATATCCTGATTTAAAAGTCCAAACCCTGCAAGTCCCGGCTCCCTGTGATGAAAACGCATTGCATTGAAGATGTGTGTAATTCCCTTAGCACCTGCATTAAAACCAGCTTTTGCCTCATTATATGTTGCATCAGAATGTCCCATGCTGACAATGATTCCCATGCCAGACATCTTCTTGATAAGCCCTATAGCCTCATTTATCTCAGGTGCAATGGTGATTATCTTTACTATATCTTCAAACCCCTCAATGAGTTCTTTGAAGTTATCCTCTGTTGGTTCAACGAATGACGATGCACTCAGGGCACCGCATTTTGATGGATTGAGGAATGGACCTTCGAGATGAACTCCGATGATTTTCGCAGGTTCTACATCTTGCATTTCCATTGCCTTTCTGACTGTATCCATATTTTCTCTCATGATTGGTATAGGAGCTGAATATACTGAAAGTATAATTTCCGAAATTCCATATGAGCCATGTATTCCAGCTATTTTGAGGATATCGCCTTCGGCTGTTGTCCTTGTATCGTAACCACCTATGCCATGGGTATGTATATCAATAATCTTCACCTGAAAATACCTCAAATCCCCCCTCGCCCCCCTTTTCTAAAGGGGGGGTATAGGGGGATTACAAATTTTCATTATATTTTGTGTCTTTTAAGACATGAATGTTTCATTATTTTATTGACATTGAGAATTTTTGTTATCATACCACAGAAAAATACTATGTTTAAAACATTCCGTACCGAAGAGATCATCATTTTAGGTAAATTTTTGCAGGAAGGATTAGATCGTATCATACAAAAATCATCTAAAATTAAGGATGTTGCCAGCCGGATAGACTTTCTTTCCAGAAATTTTCTGGATTTAGATTATGTCGAATCAACTTTAATTGGAGATATAAACATACCAGAGGTTTTCATGATAAATCTGAAAGGAGTTGATTGTTTTACCTTTATCGATTACATAGAGGCAATGCGGTTATCAGGCTCTTTTCCCGAATTTAAGGTAAATTTAAGAAAGGTAAGATACAAATCAGGAATAGTTGCCTTTGAGAATAGAAATCACTTCTTCACTGATTGGCGGGATTTTAATCCTGACTTTGTTAATGACGTTACTGAAAAAATCCGTGCTAAAAAGACCATAAGAGTACAAAAAACGCTGAATGTTAAGGAAGACAGGACATGTTTTCTGCCTGGGATTCGCCCTGTGCAGCGAGAAATCATATATATTCCTTCAGATGCGATTGATGTTTCAGTTTTGAATAAACTGAGAACAGGGGATTATGTCGGCATATATTCCACATTAAAGGGTTTAGACGTTTCGCATGTAGGAATTATTATCGAAGATGGAGATAAAATTTATTTACGTCATGCTTCTTCTCTAAAAAAACATAGAAAAGTAGTTGATCAGGATTTTAAAAATTATATAGTTGGCAAACCAGGTATAATTGTTTTCAGACCAATTTAAATCAACTGGCCTCGCTTTTCAACCCGTCAATTTTATGTCGCAGCCACCACAAAAGCAACAATCCAGGCAGGGCAACAAGAAAGGTTATAAAAAAGAAACTGGCCCAGCCTATTGACTCCACCAGATAGCCTGATGTTGGTGATATAAATATCCGACCAAGAGCAGCAATCGATGACAATAGTGCGTACTGTGTTGCAGTGTAGCGATGATTACACAACGCCATTAGAAGTGAGACAAAGGCTGCGGTACCCATACCACCGCTCATGTTTTCAAAGGCGATAGCAAAAATCAACATACCATAACTTTTACCCATCCATGCTAAAACCATGAATGAAAGATTTGATACAGCCTGAAGTATACCAAAGATTACCAGGGAGCGGAAAAGCCCCAGCCTGATCATTAAAGTGCCTCCAAACATTGCACCCACAATCAGTGAGACGACACCAAGTCCCTTATTTATGGTACCCACATCGCTTACAGAAAAGCCCACCCCCCTGATAAGAAACGCAGTAGTCAGCGAGCTTGCATAAGCATCTCCTAACTTATAGAGTACTATTAAAAATAAAAGCCAAATGGCAGAGTTTCTCGAAAAGTAATCTCTTAAAGGCCCCCATACAGCCTCTCGAATGCCTTGAGGAGGCACTATCCTTGTGTCAGGCTCGGTCCCTAATAGTGTTGTTATTATTCCTACTCCCATTATTCCGGCCATTAATAAATAAGTGTTCCGCCAGCCTATATAATCGGATAGAACAAGCGCCAGCGCCCCTGAGACGAGCATTGCAATTCGATAGCCCATTACAAACACGGCAGCCCCTACCCCACGCTGTTGTTCCTGTAAAACATCGGTACGGTATGCATCAATCACAATATCCTGAGAGGCAGAACTAAAAGCTACCATCATGGCAAGTGCAGCTAACAGCAATGGAGCTTGATGTGGGGAGCTAAAAGCCATGGCTGAAATACCAATAATAAGACTAAATTGAGTTATGATTATCCAGCCTCGACGTCTTCCCAGCCATGGAGGAATAAAACGATCCATAAACGGTGACCAAAGGAATTTCAATGTATAAGGCAATCCCACAAGTGCAAATATACCGATAGTGCGCAAATCTATGCCGGCCACTGTCATCCATGCCTGTAAAGTACCGCTGGTCAGGGCTAAAGGAAGCCCCGAGGAAAAACCAAGAAATGTCACTACAGCAATACTCGGGCTGCGGAATACCTGAAGATATGGAGAAATATCAAATCGCATAAATATCAAGTTTCACAGGAAGTCGGCCTTTAAAATCCATTTCTCCTGTTAAACACTTTATGACAGCCTTTTGTGCCTGCTCAGTTGGCTCATAAGCAGCAATAAGTACATCAGCTCTCTTAAAATACCGCAAAATATAAGGATTACCGAAGGAAATGACAATGGAATTCTCAGCCTTTCCAATGAGTTCATTAATCCTATCCTTTTCATCCTCATCTATCCCTGAACTTCCTCTCCATGCAGCGACACTTGTAAATATGGCAAATATGGCGATTTTATTTTTTAACTCCAGCGTATCGGTAATTGTTGAGATATCTTTGAAATATGTCTTTAATGGAGATGATTCAAAAAATTTATTATCCCCGCAAAAAACTAAATGGGTCTTATTCCCCTCAGAAGTTGGCAATATTCCTGCGGTATTCTTTACAATGGTTATGGACATTTCAGTGATAAGATAGGAAAGTTTTTCATGGTTTTCATAACTAAAATGTTGTTTATCATATTTAATTTTTTCCTTTATTTTTAATATGCGGTTTATTGTTGAATCTATCTGTTCCTCTGCAATAACACCTGTTCTAACAGCTGATATGAGTTCTTTAACCGTTAAATCAGCTTTAACAGGGTGCAGCAATATGTCAGCACCTGCCTTTATGCACTGTACAGAGACATTCTTGATGTCTTTCAAGGCATTCATGTTCAGGGCATCTGTCAGTACAAGACCCTCAAATCCAAGCTTTTCCCTCAATATACCGCTGATTATCTTTTTTGATAAGCTTGCAGGTTTATAATCAATGGCCGGAATACTTAAATGTCCAATCATGATACTGCTGACACCTGTTTTAATGGCCTCTCTGAATGGCATTATATCCATATTCATCAAGTCTTCGTAAGATTTGTTGATGACAGGGAGCAAGATATGCGAGTCTGTGGATGTATCCCCATGTCCTGGAAAATGCTTGGCACAACTTATAAGTCCTGAACTCTCTAATGTTTTTATATATTTTGAGCCGAACCATGCCACATCTCCAGGGTTGTCAGAGAATGCCCTCGTGCAAATAATGGGATTATCAGGATTTTGATTTATATCAAGAACAGGGATGAGGGGCATGTTTATTCCGATATCCTTCGCCTCATCTGCTATTGCCTTTACCGCACTTTCGATGACCGTAACATCTTCAGGTCTATTTTTCTCAATGGCTGCTGCGATAGCCATCTGGCATGGGAATATGGTGCTTTTTTGTATTTGCTGCGATACCCCCCGTTCGATGTCCGATGCTATAAACAGGCTCGTCTCCGAGATCGACTGGATTTTTTCAATGAAATGTCTTACCTCATCTTTTTTACCACCAAAGATTATAAATCCACCAATCCCCTTTCTTACGAGTTTAAATATTTCTCCCTGATAAGATACTGAACTGATGCCTTCACCATTAAGCCTGCTGATAATAAGCTGGTATAATTTTTTTTCCAAAGGGTTTGAATTAGTTGCATAATTATTTAGCATGGGAAAGTTTATAACTTCTTTTCCCATTCCCATGCTGTCATTATTATATACTCCAGATCAGCATGTATAGGTCTCCACTTCAACTCGCTTTTCAGTCTTGAGCTATCAGCAACTAACACAGGTGAATCGCCAGGTCTTCTCCCTACTTCTTCTGCCTTGAAATGTATATGTGTTATTTTCTTAACTGCTTCAACAACCTCTTTTACTGAATAGCCATATCCATACCCACAGTTAAAAACATTGCTCTTCCCTTTATCTAAAAGGTAATCCAATGTTATTAGATGTGCCATAGCTAAATCATCCACATGGATATAATCCCTTATACATGTACCATCAGGCGTAGGGTAATCAGTTCCGAAAATTTGTAATTTATCAAACTCCCCTTTAGCTGTTTTTAATGCCCTCGTAATGAGATGGGTGGCTTCTTTGTAAGCCTGTCCTATTTTGCCTTCAGGATCAGCACCCGCAACATTGAAATATCTTAATGAGACATAATTAAAATCTGACGCCTGTGATAGGTCAGTCAGTATCCGCTCCACAGCAGCCTTGGAAAAACCATAAGGATTAACAGGATTTAACGGTGCATCTTCATTTATTGGTATTTTTTCAGGTATGCCATATACAGCAGCAGTAGAAGAAAAAATTAAATTCTTGATCCTATTTTCTCTCATAACTTCTAAAAGATTAAGGGTATTTACGGTATTATTCCTGTAATATTTTAAGGGCTCTCTGACAGACTCTTCTACCTGTATAAATGCTGCAAAATGCATAATCGCATCGGGCTTAAACTCTTTTATAACCTTATCTAAAAAAACCTTGTCTGAAAGGTCTCCCTTGACCAGCCTGCCATATAAAACTGCCCTTTCATGCCCTGTAAATAGATTGTCATAAACAAGTATTTCATATCCTCTTTGGCCCAGTGCCTTAACAACATGGCTACCGATATAGCCTGCTCCACCTGTAACAAGAATCTTCATGTTGGAACCTCGTTAATCTTTTTTTCTATTTCCATATTCCTTCATTATCGGCGGCGGGGACAATTTCGGATTTTCTGCCCTGCATTTGTCCTGTTAAAGTAACTCAGGCTATCAAGACTTTTTGTCCTGATAGCCTATAGCATATTGACCCTCTGACCTTCGGGTTATGAGCCCCACGCATTTATAGTATAATCAATAAGTTAGAAACAAGCAACACCTCATGATCCCTTTATTTGTTTAGTTACGTATTGACTTGAGCTTCATTGATTGTTAGTATGGAAACATTAATATTGAAGTTGTTTGATGGAGGAAATAATATGAGACTTCCGCTGCAAATTACTGCCCGCAATTTTGATCTTCCCGAAACTTTCAGGGAAGACATCCGCAAGAAGGCGGAGAACTTAGATAAATATTACGACCAAATCATGAGATGCAGAATCGTGGTGGAAGTTCCCCTTTAAGCACCTGAAGGTCGGAATGGAGGTGCGTTTTGTGGAAGAACAGGGTGAAAAGGGACCGCAGGCCAGTACTGTGACAGTAATAGAAAGTTAACCGATTAAGACCTTCAATGCACTGCGCCTCTTTGAATGTTTAAGTTTTCAAGGTCAAGCAAGGAAAGACCTCTTCCAATATAATTCTTAGCAACATTCACTACCAATCTCAGGTTACGGGTTATTAATTCATTCTTTGCTTCGCTGATAAGGGTTTTTGCCTTGGTTATCCTATCCCACATGGCTTTCAATTCGTCAATCTTGATTCCCACCTCTGATGCAGCTCGCTTATATTCATTCTGAACTTCTTTTGCAATGGTATTAAGTTGTATCACATTGATATCTTGATTCTTTTTCCCATTTATCAATTTTTTTAAATCTTTTAAAGATTCCACTTTAATAATCATCGAATTATTTTTTCTGGTTATTATTGTTATTGTTCATGAAAAAGCTTAAATATTATTGATTTCGAGAAAAAATAATAGATAAAAACTAATTACCATAATGAAATCGGCTAAGGCATTCTTTTTATCGATCTAATCACCTATTGAAATATATTATTAAGAGAGTATTCTTATATTTAAGAAAAGGAATTGCGATACTCAGGACGGGATAATCTGCAAAATTTAAAGATGGGGTACTGGAGATAAGAATACCAAAGACTGAAGAAGCTAAGAAAAAAGAGAAAAAAGTAATGATTGAATAATACACAGGAAGGGAGGTTAGGAAAATGGCATATAGTGTGTTAACCTGTTATTGACTTGCATGGAAAAAATGTGACCCCTCCGTCTACAACTTTCTACTTGAGCAAAATATAAGGAGAGGTAAAAATGCAAGGTTGGATAGTGCCGCCGCCAAAAAAGCCGGAAAAAAGCCGAGAGGAATTTTGAAGGGAAAGTACGGAGTAAGGGAAGGGAGAAATGGATGACAGAAGGATTCTAAAAAAACTTATCGAAAGTGTTGGGGGGAGGTTTTCTGTTGCCCTGGGTATCGATCTTTCTTTACAGAATCCAGAAGAAATCTTCAAGTGGTTCCTTATTTCGAGGCAGCCCTTTTAAGGCTCGGCAAGGATTACTGTGGAAAAGGCTTCTGCGATCGATGCCCCATGAAATGTGAATGCAGAGGGATTAAGGAATAATTGCCGCGAGTAGCTTTATATTTGCTCAGATGGAATATTGTCAGGTCTATGGGCAGTGTAGTATGTAATGCCGAGTTTTTTGAGCCTTTCTTCAACATTTCGAGAATGAAAAGATATCTCCCATTCCTCAGGAGAGAGATATTCTGAATACATTGTCCCTTCTTTCCAATGCGCTATCTCCCAGTTCTGGCAGCCGGGACACTTGTAAGATGTTTTTTTTATCTAACTTGGAGTTAATATGTTCACTGATAGAAGAGATGTAGGTTTACAACTGAGTTCATCTGCCTCTACACGCCGTCAGATTTCATGGCTGTAGGGAACTATTATCAGGATTTTACTCAGGTTACTGATGAGGAAGTGGCAGAGATTCTAAAAGAATCGGGGGCTCCAATGAGGGGGATAACATGGCTGAAGAGAGACAGGTAAAGATTCCAGTTGATTCCGTGAAACTTGAAGGCATTCTTACAATTCCAAAGGATGCAATAGTGTTGGTAATATTCGCTCACGGCAGCGGCAGCAGCCGGTTGAGCCCGAGAAACAGGTTCGTGGCAGGTGTTTTGCAAAAGGCAGGCATGGGCACACTGCTTTTTGACCTCTTGACCACAAAGGAGGATGAGGTCTATGAGAACCGCTTCAATATCCCCCTGCTCACCGGTCGTCTGAAGGCCGCTACGCTGTGGGTCAAGGGGCAGCCCGAGACTGCGAATCTGAAGATAGGCTACTTCGGCGCTAGCACCGGAACAGCGGTTGCTTTGGTTGCGGCTGCAGACTTCGGCAAAGAGATCAAGGCTATCGTCTCAAGAGGTGGAAGACCGGACCTCGCAAAGGATGCGATTGGAAAAGTCATCGCCCCTATACTTCTCATTGCAGGAGGCGAAGACCACGTAGTTATAGAACTTAACAAAAAGGCATACGACATGGTAAAGGCGAAAAAACAAATGAAGATAATTCCTGGCGCCACACACCTTTTCGAAGAGCCTGGAGCGTTGGAGGAAGTCGCGCGCCTTGCTGCGGAATGGTTCAAAAAGTATTTTATTACTGAACCGAAATACACTGGCATATAATATAAACAAAAGATAAACAATGCTTTCAAATGAAAAGAAAAACAGTAAAATTACTTAAAAAAGCATCCAGAGATAGGATTCCAGTATCATATTTAAAGGGGAAACTTATACCATCTAAAAAGAGCAAGCTCATTGAAAAAACATTAAAGAAAGAGAGATTAGATGGTTATCGTTTCACCTACAGTCGGGGTTCGATTTGAGAAAGAAGGTGATATCACCTGCTGAGATTGAAAGATCAGGTTTGACATTCTCCATTGCCCTCAAGGCTCATGGGAGTAGCAATTATATGCGGATTTTGTATTTTTTTATCTTTGCCCTTAAGGTATTTCTATTTATACCAAGAGTTTTTGCAGCCTTGAGCTGGTTGCCTCCAGTCTCTTTAAGGACTATCGTAATAAGCGAACTTTCTACCTCCGAAAGCACAGTCTCATAGAGGTAACAGTTTTCAAGTTTTGTCATTTCTTTTAAATAACGTCTAAGTTTTTCCTCGAGGAACTCCTTAATCGAGTAAGAACCGACGTCTTCAAGCAGGAGGTCCTTTTTTCCTATAACTGCACCTCTTGAAAGCACGGCAGCTCTTTTTATAGTATTCTCCAGCTCGCGCACGTTCCCTGGCCACTCGTATCTTACAAGAAAATCCTTTGCATCTTTAGAGAGTTCCTTCGGTTCTGTTTCAAATTTCCTGATAGCTTCTTTCAGGAAATGTTTTGCAATGGGCAGTATATCCTCTTTTCTTTCTCTGAGGGGAGGTAGCTTGATATGTAAATGATTGAAACTATTAAAAAGGTCTTCTATAAATTTCCCGTTAGATACAGCCTCTTTCATGTCCTTGTTGGTTGCAGCAATTATCCTGACATCTGCCTTAAATGAATTATTACTGTTGAGAGGATTAAATTCCTTTTCCCGTATAAAACGCAGGATCTTTGCCTGGAGCTTTAAGTCTACCTCTAATATCTCATCGAGAAAGAGTGTTCCTTTATTTGCCTCCTCTATCTTACCGGTTCTTTTTTCAGTCGCCCCTGTGAATGCACCTTTTTCATATCCAAATAACTCCGCCTCGATAATGTCCTTGGGGATAGATACGAAGCTGACCGCAATAAAAGGACCATTAAGGCGCAGGCTGTTATAGTGTATCGCCTTTGCAACCAGTTCCTTATATGTTCCACTCTCCCCCGATATAAGAACTGCCAGGTCTTTTATGGCAACCCGCCCGATACCCTTGAAAACTTTAAGCATCTTTGGGCTTTTCCCCATAATCTGGGGAGGCTGGATCAAAATATCTGTATCTACAGGGAACTCCATTCTAATTTATTAACTATAATATTTGATAAGAGGGTAAACTTAGGGCTCACAAGGGGAAAAGCAACCCCCAGCGCCCTCAAACTATAAATGACTTTATCATAAGAGACCTAATTTTGCAATAAAGAATTGTGGGCTGTCCTGTTTGCCTCAGCTAATATGCAGTATTAGATTTTTGACTGAGTGCCTATTATTGCAGACATCTCTTTATAAATGGCCTGACCAATTATAATACCCATATCAATAAACTCCGGGCCATACTTTTTACCGATCTGGGTTCTGAAAGTAGCCTTGACTCTTTCTATATATTTTAAGTTTCCTGAAAAATTTTTGTATAACATCTCCACAGGCATATCATTAGAATCCAGCATCAGCCATAGCGTGGTGGTAAAGTTATCAGGTCCCCATCTGAACTTATCCGCATCATACAATGAGTTGCTGATTAGTTCTGCCTTCTCATCTTCGGATTCTAAAACCTCTTTAAACGCCTCATGATTTCTGATGGCTGCAACTATGTACCGTTTATAGCTGTCATCTATCAGAAAATCATTCAGTATCCTCCTTGCCTCATTGCTTCCAGCGATGGTATGATCTTTTTCCTTACGCTTTATGTCGTGAAGGAGAGCTGCTATCTGCACATAAACGACTAGTTCGCGTATCATGCTGCTGCTAATGTTCTGAAGCCTGCCTTCGACTTGTATAACAGTCCCTGCATCAAGCGCTACTGCCTCGGCATGTGATAGACCGTGTCCAGCGTTCAGAGACGCCTCATCAATATAAGAGAGGCTTTTTTTTATGAGCATGTCTGTTTTAAACGATTCACGTGATATCTCTAATTCGACTTTGTGATTGGGATAAAAAGATAGCTCGCCCAGTGACTCTGCGGTTCTTATAGCCGTCTGTCTTAGTCTTGAGTAAATATTCTCAACTGTCATTGTTGCTCGTTTTAGCTTACCCGCTAATGACCCTCTGATGTCAAGACTATTTATTCTTTTCTAAAAACCGGGAGGAAGACCACAGAAAAATAAAAGGGCAGAATATCTGCCCTTTTACTTTAAGAAATATTGTACGCCTTAAATCTTGAATGGATTCACAAAAAGGATTATCAGGGCCACAACAAGGGCGTAAATTGTAAGAGATTCCATCATTGCGAGACCGATGATAAGGGTTGTTGTGACCTTTCCTGCTGTGGCTGGATTTCTGGCAATGCCTTCACATGCCTTGCTTGTACTGATACCCTGTCCAATGCCTGCGCCGAGTGCTCCGAGTCCGATAGCAATACTACAGCCGAGTGCCGCCAATCCATAATAAAACATCTTCGTTTGGGCGCCACCTTGGGCTTCGGGGGCAGCAGCTTCCTCAGCAAGTACAAGCGGAGCCAGCAAACAGAGCATAACAAACGAAAGTAGTATCACTGCTGTCAGCTTTTTCATTTCGCTTCCTCCTTTCCTTAACAAAATTTCAAAATTAATGTGCTTCTTCAACAGCACCAGCAATATATGCAGTAGTCAACAGGGCAAATACATATGCCTGGATAACGCTCACCAGAAGACCGAGAACAAGTATTAAGACTGGGATAACAGCAGGCACCATCAAACCGAGGACGAAGAGTAGCATATGTTTGGCTGTCATATTGCCAAAAAGTCGGATTGTGAGAGTAACCGGCCTTACAAAATGTCCAATTAATTCTATAAAAAACATCATTATCATAAGCGGGAGGGCTGGCAAAGAACGCATCGGCCCAAGATAATGATTTATGTACTTAATACCATGAATCCTTAATCCGTAAAATTGATATATAAGAAAGACAGGTACCGCCATCGCTGCGTTTGTATTTATATTGGCTGTAGGGCAATCAAACCCGGGGATAAGCCCCATCATGTTACAGGTAAGTATGAATATAAAGATGGTACTGATAAGAGGGAAGAACGTCCTTCCCCAATGATGTCCTATAGTGTCCTCTGACAATTTCAGCATGGTCTCTGCTATAATCTCAACGAAGTTTTGAATACCTGTAGGCACAAGCTTTGCAGACTTTCTTATTACAAGGGCCACAACAATCAGGATTGCTGATGCAAGGAAGGCATATGAAACATAATGTGGAATTACTTCAGGATTAATAATAATATCCATTAAAAGTTTCTCTTCAATACCAGCTGCCATCGGTACCTCCTCTAGAAAAAATCAATATTATATTACACAGGCAGTCCTGAAATGTCAAGAAGATAAAATAAGATTGTAAAATTTTTTCTATTACTATTTCTTAACAAAAAAAGGCGAAAAATTTGGTCGAGGACATATAGCAATCCTCCTAATCAAAATTAAGGTTTACGGGATTTTCTTTTGGTTCCCGAATAGAGGTGGATGGTGCAAATTTTTTTGGCTCTGTACCTTCCTCAAAATATTCTTTAACACCTATAGATTCGTCCTTTGATAAAAGTCCTGTTGCAGGATCTATAGTATAACTGACTATACCTTCAGGTACAGTAAAATCTTCGATTTCTCCACTCAGAAAATCCTTCATGAAAGACACCCAGATAGGAGATGCTGCGCGTGCACCTGTCTCCAGATGACCAAGAGGTCTCATATCGTCAAAACCAACCCAGACAGCAGAGACTAAATCAGGTGTATAGCCTACAAACCATGCATCTCTATATTCGTTTGTTGTCCCTGTCTTTCCGGCAACAGGCCTGCCAAGAGCCTTTGCCCTCCACCCTGTGCCATTCCTTACAACGTCTTCCATCATCGAGGTTATCAGGAATGCAGTCTGGGGACTTATAACCTCTTCTGCCTCTGGTTCATTACTTTCAAGAACCCTGCCTCTTGAATCTGTGATATATTTAATTGCAACAGGTTTTACCTTCATGCCATTACTTGCAAATACGGTGTAACATAAGGCAAGGTCAAGTGGACTAATACTCAGCGAACCAAGTGCAAGGGTCAGGTCTGTCGGTATATCTCCCTGAATGCCAATAGTCCTTGCAAAATCAATCACGTTATTTACTCCTAATGCCTCGACCAATTTTACTGTGACTACATTTCTTGAATAAGTCAATGCCTCTCTCAGCCGCGTAGGTCCATAAAATTTATGGTCATAGTTTTCAGGGCTCCATTCACCCTTTGGCCCTCCATGATAGGTTATAGGTTCATCTACTATTGTGCTTGCAGGGGTAAAACCGTGATCCAGAGCAGCTGCATATATAATCGGTTTAAATGCAGAACCTGGCTGTCTTTTTGCATATAAAGCCCTGTTAAAGTCGCTTTTCACAAAATCGTACCCGCCAACAATTGCCCTGATGAATCCGGTATCAGGCTCTAAAGCCACTAAGGCTCCTTCTACTTCTGGTTCCTGCTCAAGCGAAAGGCGGACATCGCTGCCGCGTATACTTTTTATGCTCACCTTCACTATATCTCCAGGCTTAAGTATCTGCGTCAACTTAAAATCTTTTAAAACCTTACCAGTGCCCTTCTTTAGGCCGATGACGTTTGAGGCCCATCTTGCATCCCCGATGGAAAGCTTCCCCATAATACCTCTTGTCTTTATCAGGGCTTCGGTGTTGCTAACCTTTAGAACAAGTCCTGAAGCACTATATCCGGGAGTTGTAACAACCGAGGTTGTGAATTCTTTACTCTTCATCTCTCTTTCAATATCAATGTCTTTTTTATGTTCTAACGGCCCACGCCATCCCCTTCTTTTATCGAGCTCCTTTAGCCCTTCCTGCAGGGCTTTCGCTCCTGATAATTGTGCCTTTCTATCTAATGTTGTATATACCTTCAAACCCTCTTTATATACAGTCTCTTCACCATATTTCTCTTCGAGGTATTTTCTTACGTATTCTATGAAGTAGTTGTTTGCCTCTATACCCTTCCTCATGCTTGAAAGATAAACAGGCTGTTTTAATGCATCATCCTTTTCAGACATTTTAATAAAGCCTTCTTCTTCCATGCGCGAAAGCACGATTTGCTGCCTTTCTTTTGCCTTTGTCAGGTCGTTGTATGGAGAATATAATGAAGGCGCTTTTATGAGACCTGCAATGAGTGCAGCCTCAGGCAGTGTTATATCCTTTACTGATTTACCAAAATATATCCTGGAGGCCATCTCAACACCATACGCACCATGGCCGAAATAAATCTTATTCAGGTAGAGTTCGAGTATCTCTTTTTTATCGAGGCTCTTTTCAATCTTTATAGCAAGTGCCGCCTCCCTGAGCTTTCTTTTAAGAGTTTTTTCAGGGGTAAGGAACATCACCTTTGCGAGCTGCTGGGTTATTGTGCTTCCGCCCTCCTTGAGTCCTACATAAAGAATGTCCTTTATAACTGCCCTTGCTATGGCAAGATAATCAATACCTTTATGCCTCCAGAACCTCGAATCCTCAACAGCTATAACGGAATTTATCATGTGTTCTGGTATTTTATTTATCGGGACAAATATACCTTTTTCTACTTTAAGCTCTCCTATAAGCACATCATCGTCAGCATATATCTTTGTGCCTGTTTCAGGTTTATATTGCTTCATCTCCTCAATAGAAGGTATCCCCCTGCTTATAGCAAGATAGCCTCCAGTAAAGGTACCGACTATAATTGAGAAGACAGTGAAGATAATAATAAGTTTCAGTCGCATTTTTGCATTATACCTTTGATGTAGAAGATGTGTCAAAATCTTCATCGCTGTTTGCATTGACTTGAAACTACCCATAAGGTTAATATTTTATTATGCATCAGCATTCAGATTACGTCCCCCTTCATCTGCATACAGAATACAGCCTGCTGGACGGAGCTATCAGGATAAAAGAGCTTGTCGAGCAGGCTGCTGCCTTCAGGATGCCTGCAGTGGCAATAACAGACCATGGCAACTTATTTGGTGCAGTAGAGTTTTACAGGCACGCCACAAAAGCAGGGATAAAACCTATAATCGGCTGTGAGGTCTATGTAGCACCAGAGAACCGTTTTGAGAAGAGGCTTGCTGCTGATGTAGGGGAGGCATCCTTTCATCTCATCCTGCTCGCAAAAGATAACAATGGGTACCGAAACCTTGTCTCACTCGTGACAAAGGCATATACTGAGGGTTTCTACTACAAACCGAGAATAGATATGGATCTGCTCGGCCAATACAGCGGAGGCCTGATCGGACTAACATCATGTCTTAAAGGAGAGGTACCGTATTATCTGCAGAGGGGAATGATTGATAAGGCAAGGGAGAAGGCACTTGAATACAAACATATACTCGGCCCGGAAAATTTTTATATAGAGTTGCAGGATAATAACCTGCCCGAACAAGAGGAGGCGAACAGGAGGCTTATCGAACTTGCAAGTGAGTTACATATTAATTTAGTGGCCACAAATGACTGCCACTATATGAAAAAGGAAGATTCAAGGGCACATGATATCCTGCTCTGTATCCAGACAGGCAAGACAGTAAAGGATAAAAACCGTCTCCAGTTCAGTTCCGATGGTTTCTATTTCAAATCACCCGAGGAAATAAAAAATGCATTCAAAGATATTCCAGAAGCAATCCTGAATACAAGGGCCATTGCAGAGAGGTGTAATGTTGAATTTAAGTTAGGGGCTAACATGCTGCCGATATACGAACTTGAAAATGGTCAGACACCTAATGCACTGCTCGAGAAACTTGCTATTGAAGGAATGTTACATAGATTTGGGGCTGATCCAAATACCCTCTATACAGAAAGACTCAGCAGAGAACTCGATATAATAAAAAAGATGGGTTATTCATCATACTTCCTTATCGTCTGGGACTTTATAAGATACGCAAAAAAGAAAGGGATTCCCGTTGGCCCTGGTAGAGGCTCGGCAGCCGGAAGTCTGGTATCATACTGCCTCGGTATCACAGATATTGACCCTGTTAAATATAATCTCCTTTTTGAGCGATTTCTCAATCCTGAAAGGATAAGCATGCCTGACATAGATGTGGACTTTTGCAAAGATAGAAGGTCAGAGGTTATCTCATACGTTGCAGAAAAATACGGAAAAGATCATGTTGCACAAATAATTACATTCGGCACAATGGCTGCAAAGGCAGCGATAAGAGATGTTGGCAGGGCACTTGATTTCCCTTATATAGAGGTAGACAGGATTGCAAAGCTGGTGCCCAACACATTGAATATCACGATCGAAGATACATTAAAGGTTGAGCCGCAATTAAAAGCCCTTTATGATAGCAATCCGAGGATAAAAGAATTGATTAATATCGCCATGCGACTCGAAGGGCTCTGCAGGCACGCATCAACCCATGCTGCAGGTCTTGTAATCTCTCCAACCCCTTTAACAGACTACACACCACTTTATAAAAATCCTTCAGATGGAAGCATTATGACCCAGTTTGATATGGGCTCAATAGAAAAAATCGGCTTATTAAAATTCGATTTTTTAGGGCTAAAGACCCTTACAATAATTGACAATGCCCTGAAATATATCGGAGATAATGGTAAAGACGTATCACTCAAAGATATCTCATTCGAAGACAAAAAGACATATGAACTTCTGAGTTCAGGACATACCACAGGTATATTCCAGCTTGAAAGTGCCGGCATGAGGGACCTGCTTATTAAGATTTCTCCAAACAGGTTTGGAGACCTTATAGCGATAGTCGCCCTTCACAGACCAGGCCCTATGGGAAGCGGCATGATAGATGACTTCATAAAAAGAAAAAAGGGGAAGATACCTGTCAAACACGACCTGCCTCAACTAAAGGAAATCTTAGACGAGACATACGGTGTTATCCTCTATCAGGAGCAGGTCATGCGGATAGCAAATAAGCTTGCAAACTTTACCATGGGACAGGCAGATATTCTTAGAAAGGCTATGGGCAAAAAAAGGCCGGAAGAGATGGAAAAACTAAAAGAGGTATTTATACGGGGCGCTCATGCAAACAGCATCTCGGAGAAAAAGGCAACAAGGATTTTTGATTTAATGGCTTTCTTTGCAGAATACGGCTTTAATAAGTCGCACTCAACAGCATATGCATACCTTGCTTACCAGACAGCTTATCTAAAAGCACACTACCCTGTGGAGTTCATGGCTGCCACCCTGAGTGCTGATATGGATAATACAGACAAGATAGTCAAATCAATAACCGAGTGCCGTGAGATGGGGATAGCAATACTCCCGCCTGATATTAATCAATCCGGACAGGAATTCAAGGTAATAGGTAACTCAATACGCTTTGGACTTGAGGCAGTAAAAGGGGTCGGCGCATCTACGATAGAGTCCATAATTGAATCGAGAAATACAGACGGGCCGTTTATTTCTGTACCAAATTTTCTCGAGAGAATAGATCCGAGGAAGGTAAACAAAAAGGTCGTAGAGAGCCTTACAAAGGCAGGTGCCTTTGACTCACTCGGTACGACGAGAGCGAAAGCGATGGAGTTGATGAACAGGATTCTTAACGAAAGTTCAAGGATTCATACTGCACGAGTATTTGGCCAACAGAGCATCTTCGGCAACATCACTGAGGAAACTACAGAAAATCTTGCGGAGTGGGGCGAAGAAGAACTTTTGAAATGCGAAAAGGAGGCACTTGGTTTTTATATAACAGGCCACCCATTAACAAAATACTACAGACAGCTCAAAAAGATCGGCGCAAAAAAGACATCCGAACTTGAAGAATTACCAGAGGGGGAAGAGATTAAGATAGGCGGTATTTTGATAAGCATCAAAAGGATTCAGACAAAATCAAAGGCAGAGATAATGGCGTATTTTACACTCGAAGACCCTGAGGGTAACATAGAGGGAATAGTATTCCCCGAACTTTACAGAAACAGCCTGCCCATTTTGCAAAAAGACACACCGCTTCTCGTAAAAGGCACTTTGGATAAAACAGAAAAGGGAATAAAAATCGTCTCTACAGAGATATCAAGGTTAGATGCGCTTGGAACAAAAAAGGATTACAAGGTTGAAATAAGTCTGAGGTATCCATCATCAAATAACATAAGCCTCGAAAAGCTAAAGTCTGTTATAACATCAAATGGCAAAGGTGAATATCCTCTTTATCTGAGAATATTCCTTAAAGACACAGAGACATTGATAGCTACAGGGATAAGGCTATCTCCTGATAGCGAGATAATAAGCAAGATAGAAGAAATAACAGGTAAAGGGGCTGTGACATTCCAATGATCAGATATTACCTTGAATTCGAGAAAACTATCGAGGAGCTCGAGCTGAAGATAGAGGAGCTCAAAAGGATATCTGACGGGAAAGACATTGATATATCAAGCGAGATAAAGAAACTTGAAAAGAAGGTAAAGGAACTCCGTTCAGAGATTTTTTCAAAACTGAAACCCTGGCAGAAAACACTCATAGCAAGGCACCCTGAGAGGCCATATACACTCGATTATATAAACCTGATAACGAGTGACTTTATTGAATTGCATGGGGACAGGAGATTTTCTGACGACCCTGCAATTGTTGGAGGCGTAGCAAAGATTAATGATATACCTGTAATAATCGTTGGTCATCAGAAGGGGCGGGGAACAAAGGAAAGGATATACCGTAATTTCGGACAGCCACATCCGGAAGGATACAGAAAGGCGCTCAGGTTAATGAAACTCGCAGAGAAATTTAAAAGACCAGTGATAACTTTTATCGACACTCCGGGTGCGTACCCTGGAATCGGTGCAGAGGAGAGAGGTCAGGCAGAAGCTATTGCAGTTAACCTGATGGAAATGGCAAGGTTGAGAACGCCAATAATCTCTATAGTTATTGGAGAGGGTGGAAGCGGGGGAGCCCTTGCCCTCGGTGTTGCAGATCGATTATTTATGCTTGAACATTCTATCTATTCTGTAATCTCTCCTGAAGGGTGTGCTGCAATACTCTGGAAAAAGAATGGCGACTTCAGCAGTGAGGACTTTTCAAAAGCAGCAGATGCGCTTAAGCTTACTGCTCAGGACCTGCTGAGTTTCAAGATAATAGATGGCATAATCCCTGAACCACTCGGAGGAGCACATAGGGACCCTGAGGGGATAGCAAAAAAGATATCTGAATTCATTCTAACAGCTATCGAGGAGCTTAAAACAAAAACACCTGGTAAACTTATAGAAGAAAGATACAAAAAATTCAGGAAAATAGGGAGTTTTAAAGAGGAGACAGAATAGCTAAGGTTTCATTAATCTATTTTTCAAATACGTATACCTTTTTTGAGGTTTGTTATTTCTGATAGCTATTGCCAGGGCTTTTTTTGTTCCTATTAATACAACAAGCCTTTTCCCTCTTGTTATCCCTGTGTATAACAAATTCCTCTGTAAAAGCATATAGTGTTGTGTATGGACAGGCATCACAACTGCTAAATATTCGCTGCCCTGTGACTTATGTACCGATATACAGTAGGCTAAGACAATTTCATCTAAATCCTTATAATCATAGATTACACTCTTTCCGTCATAATCAACGGTAATCTCCTGTTCTTCTTTATCTATACGTGTTATTACACCAATGTCACCATTATAAACATCTTTGTCATAGTTATTTATAATCTGCATCACCTTATCGCCTGGTTTGAAAACCTTACTGCCTCTGACTAATTCATCGGTTGAAGGATTTAATGCCTTCTGTAGTTCTATGTTAAGATTTGAAGTCCCTATTATTCCTTTATGCATCGCTGTTAAAACCTGAATATCTTTTACAGGGTCAAATTTAAATTTCTCAGGTATTTTTTCTTTACAAAGGCTGATTATCCTCTCAAGAATTTTCTCGGGTTCTTCAATTTGAAAGAAATAGAAATCCTGTATTCTATCTTTATTATGCGTAAGTATTGGCATTTCTCCATTATTTACTTTATGGGCGTTTGTGATAATCAGGCTTTCTCCGGACTGTCTGAATATCTCATGTAACTTCACCGTATGTATTACACCAGACTCGATAATATCTTTCAGGACATTCCCAGCTCCAACGGATGGGAGTTGATCCGCATCTCCCACGAGAATTAAGGTAGCAGTGATCGGTACTGCCTTTAAGAAGTGATACATCAAGATAGTATCAACCATCGAAGTTTCATCGATTACTATCAAATCAGCTTCCAGAGGGTTCTGTTCGTTCCTTTTGAAGCGTCCTTCCACAGGGCTGAATCCCAGAAGACGATGTATGGTTTTTGCTTCATGGCCTGTTGCTTCCGTCATTCTTTTTGATGCCCTTCCAGTTGGTGCTGCAAGGAGAACCCTTTGTCCTAACCTCTTATATATCTTTATGATGGAATTAATAATTGTAGTCTTCCCGGTGCCGGGTCCTCCGGTGATTACCATTACTTTCTGCCGGATAGATTCTTTCACTGCTTTAATTTGATTTTCTGCCAATATAATGCCGAGTTCCTTTTGAACCCATTCCAAGGCTTTTTCGATGTCAAAGAGCCGCAACATCTTTTTAGTATTCAACAACTTTTTTAAGCTATCAGAAATACCTACTTCAGATACGTAAAATTCTGTGAGATAAACAGCCTTATTGTTCTTCTCAATCTCTTCTTCGTTTATATCCTCGATAACTATTTTCCTTTCTAAGGCAATCTTGCCAAAGGCCCTTACAATAATATCCCTTTCAAGGTTTAAGACTTTCTTGCATTCTTCTACCAGGAGTTCATACGGATAATAGACATGACCTTCGTTAGATAATTGTTGAAGGACATAAAGAACTCCGGCCTCTGCCCTTATCTGGGAGTCTTTAGCTATTCCCAGATTTTCAGCAATCTTGTCAGCAGTAATGAACCCGATGCCAAAAATATCTGTTGCCAGTTGATAAGGATTTTCTTTGACTATCTTTATAGTTTTCTGACCGTATTGTTTAAAAATCTTTGTAGCATAAGATGAGCTTACCCCATGACCCTGAAGAAAAAGCATTACTTCCTTTATCTCCTTCTGTTCAGCCCAGGCCTTTTGGATCATCTCGATGCGTTTATCTCCGATACCGTCCGCTTCTTTTAGTCGTAATATTGAATTTTCAATAACATCAAGTGTTTCAACTCCAAACTTAGTAACAATCCGTTTTGCCATAATAGGACCTATTCCTTTGATTAAACCAGAACCAAGATACCGTTCTATGCCTTTAACAGTAGCAGGGATAACAGATTCGTAAGCGGTAACTTTAATTTGCTCGCCATATTTAGGGTGGTTATACCATATACCGTTGAGCTTTAATATTTCCCCTGGAGTCACAGAGAGCAGATTACCTGTGATTGTAATAAGCTCCCTATGACCTTTAACCTTCATTTTGGCAATTGTGTAGCCATTTTCTTCATTGATATAGCTGATTTTTTCTAATTGACCCTGAATTTCTATATGCATATCTATTAATGAAATTATTATACTTCTTATCCCTTATAAATTACTGCTTAGCCTCCTTAATAATTTACTAAGTCGGCCATAAGTAAGACAACATTCCCAATGCATGTTGTCATTCTGGCTTGTCCAGAATCCTTCTTAGTCCCCCTTAGAAAAGGGGGATACAGGGGGTTGTTAAAGAAAGATTCCCGACAAGCGGGAATGACAGACAATGTATCCTTACTTATAGCCATCTTAGTAACTGGCATGATAGTTGCTTCTAAATTTAATGAAGGTTGTTTTAAAGCCACTGCTTGGCAACCTTGAGCAGAATTTTGAATCAAGGCTGAGAGGGAGGGTCTCTCGTAAGAGCTGCCACACAGGTAGTTACATTAGGGCTTTAAGACAACTTTTTTGTTTTTACACAGCTTAAGTCAGGATAAACATGCCTTATCAATACAATTTAAATCTGTTAAAATAAATACAACATCTTAAACAGGAGATAGCGAGGCTGAAGGCAGCTAAATAATCATGCTTACAAAGCTCTCCAGTGTGCCATCAAAATCAGGTGTTTATATTTTTAAAAATGCGAAGGAACGGGTGCTTTACGTAGGCAAGGCAAAAAACCTCAGGAATCGTCTGAGGAGTTACTTTCAAAAGTCATCAGGACTCGAGGCCCGCAAAATAGCCATGATGAGAGACACAAGGGACTTCACTTATGTAGTCACTGGCAACGAACTCGAGGCCCTCGTGCTCGAGGCAAATCTTATAAAACAATACAAACCCAGATTTAATGTAATACTGAGGGATGATAAAAACTATCCATATCTGAAACTGACTGTTAATGAAGCGTGGCCAAGGCTTGAGGTCGTAAGAAGGATTAAGAAGGATGGCGCATTATATTTTGGTCCCTATGTACCGGCAGGCCCCATGTGGGAAATCCTTTCCTTTATAAGGAGAAACTTCCAGATAATGAACTGCCGTTATTCATTCGATAAACCAATGCGGCCATGCATCCAGCATCAGATGGGAAGATGTCCTGCACCCTGTGCAGGACTTATAAGCAGGGAAGAATATCTGAAACTAATTGAGGAGATAAGGCTCTTTTTAAACAGTGAGAAAAAAGAGCTGATCGATGGGCTCGAGGAAAAGATGATAAAGCTCTCAGAGGAAATGATGTTCGAGGAGGCTGCCAAACTAAGGGACAGGATTAAGGCACTCGAAAAGGCATGGGAATCACAGAAAGCCGTTGCCCCTGAACTCGGAAACATAGATATAATCGGGTTTTATAGAGAAGGCAGCGTAGTATCATTTGAGATCTTCTTTATAAGAAATGGGATTATGATCGGGTCGAAAGATCTTTTCATTAGGAATATTGAAAATGTTTCAGATAAAGAATTAATGCATACCTTTATTACACAGTTTTATTCAAAGGAGATTATACCTCCATCTAAAATCACAACACCGGTGTTGCCTGAGGAATTAAAACCGCTTGAAAACTGGCTCGGTCAGCGGAAAGGAGCTGCTGTGAAAATAATGTCTCCGAAGAGGGGAAAGAAAAAGGAGCTTATTAATATGGCATCGGAGAATGCATTCCACGCATACAGAAATAGAAAGGAACCAGGGATACATGAGCTGTTAAATGATTTAAAGGAAAGATTGAAGTTTGAAAAACCTCCCGAGGATATAGGTGCTTTTGATGTTTCGACTATCTCAGGAAATGAATCTGTAGGTGCATTCGTTTACTGGTCGGGTGGTGAATTTGAGAAGGATATGTATAGAAGGCTGAAGATTAAAACAGTTCAAGGGGTTAATGATTATTCGATGATGGAAGAGATAATCGAGAGAATCATTGGAAATCTTGAAGGCAAATTGCCCGACCTCATTATCATTGATGGAGGTAAAGGGCAGCTTAAAATAGCTAAAAAGGTTACAGATAAAAATATAGCAGCATTTAAAGAACCGCCCATGCTAATTGCCATTGCTAAAGACCCTGACAGGGCATACCTGACAACATCTGAAACCTCCATAAACCTTGAAGACAGGAGACCGTCATCTTTACTGCTCAAGAAAATAAGGGATGAGGCGCACAGGTTTGCGGTAGGATATCACAGGAAGTTAAGGGAGAAGGGGCTTTTGCAATCACCCCTTGAAACAATTCCTGGCATAGGCAAGAAGCGTAGGCTTGAACTTTTAAGGGTTTTTGGTAGTATAGAAGATATAAGAAATGCTACCATTGATGAAATAGCGAAGATTAAAGGGTTTAATAAGAAGGTTGCTGAAAATCTTTTAAGTGAATTGAGGAGGTTATAAGTAGAGAGGTTATGAATATATATATCTCAGGTTCAATGGCATACGACAGGATCATGGACTTTCCAGGAAAATTATCAGACCACATTCTGCCGGATAAGATACACATCCTGAATGTATGTTTTACTGTTAACGGGATGGTAGAAAAATTTGGCGGTACTGCCGGAAACATAGCTTATTCACTCAGCCTCCTTAATGAGAGGGCGGTTATAATTGCAACCATAGGTAAAGATTACCAAATCTATTTCGATTGGCTGAAGAGGAACAATATTTCGGAAGAGGGGATAAAGATAATTAATGAAGAGTTCACTGCCGGGGCATATATAATAACCGACAAGACTGACAATCAGATAACAGGATTCAATCCTGGTGCAATGAAATATCCATCCGAATACAAGTTCGAAAACGCTGACCCTGGAACCTCAATTGGCGTGATTGGCCCGGGAAACCTTCAGGATATGATCAAATATGCAAGGATATGCAAGGATAAAGGCATAAATTATATCTGCGACCCGGGACAGTCTCTCACACAATGGGAAGGAAAACCTCTTATAGAGTGGCTTGATGGTTCGATGTTGCTAATCTCCAATGATTATGAACTTGAGATGATTATGAAAATAACGGGTATGGACAAAAAAAGACTGAAAGGTCTGACAAAGATTATTATAACAACCCTTGGAGAAAAAGGCTCTCTTATAAGCAATCCTGATTTTGATGTGAGCATCCCGGCACCAAAAGTTCACGATGTCGTTGACCCTACAGGCGCAGGTGATGCTTTCAGGGCAGGGCTGCTGAAGGGAATTGTTATAGGCAGGAATATTGAAACTGCCGCAAAGATGGGAACTGTTGCGGCTGCATATGCATTAGAGAAATACGGGACTCAGGAACATCAGTATACGTACGAAGATTTTGTTGAAAGATATAAAAGCAATTTCGGAGAGTTGTGAATATGATCAATGAAGAAACATTAAAAGCCTACCTTCTGAAAAAATTCAGTGATGTAATTCAAGTGGATATCAGAAAGCTCGGCTCAGGTGTTCAGGGCTCTGGCTTCCTTATAGAAATGAAAACCCCGCATGGCATTAGATCATATGTTGTAAAGACTCTTCTTTCAGAAGGTTTGGGGCATGACTATCCCTCAGACAGGGCTTCAGTATTCCTTCTTGACCTTGATGAGTACAAAAACCTGCCCAGGCATATTAAGGCTGTTGATGTGCTCTCTGAGATGGAGGACGGTTCGATAAAGTCCATCGGCGGTGGAAAAGAATATTATTTGTTGATGGAAAAAGGATCGGGCAAACATTATTTTAATGATCTAACTGAATTTTCTCATAAAGACAGGCTTGAAAATTCTGATATCAAGAAGATAAAAGCAATGACATCATATCTTGCAGAAATTCATTCTGTTAAGAAACATTCCAAAACACTTTACTGGAGGAAATTAAGAGATACTGTGGGACATGGCGAATGTCTGATGGGGGTTTTTGATACATATCCTGATGGAACCTTGAGTTATGATGAAATAACGGAGATAATCAAAAAGTCAGTTGACTGGATTTATAAATTAAAACCCAAACACAATAGGCTGTCACAGATACATGGAGATTTTCATCCAGGCAATATCTGGTTTAAAGAAGTTAGAAGTCATGACTCACCCTCCCCTTCACCTTCTCTTAGCAAGGACTCTACCCCCTCTATACCCCCCCTTGTCAAGGGGGGGAATGGGGGGGTAGTAGATTTCATCCTACTCGACAGGAGCAGGGGCCCGTGGGGAGAACCTGCTGATGATGTAACAGCGATTACAATAAATTACATATTTTTTTCAATTAAGAATCACGGTGATGTCAGGGGAGCATATTTAGAAGGATTGAATTTGTTTTTTGATGAATATATAAAAGCATCCGGAGATACAGAGATAAACGAAGTTGTTGCACCTTTTTTTGCCTTCAGAGGAGCTGTCGTTGCAAACCCTATTTTTTATCCAGAGATTACCTCAGAACAGAGAAAGTTTATTTTTAGGTTTGTTAATAATGTTCTTGATAATGAAAGGTTTGAACTTAAAAAGATTAATGATTATTTAAGGTGAAAACTTTATATATTTCTCCCAGTAGTTTAAAAGCTCCTTAGTTGCCCTGAGGTCACCGACACAGTATCTCGCAATATCTATGTATCTTCCGGTCTTGAAGAGATCTTTAACCTCATACCCTGTAATGCCGTCTTCTTTAGGGCTTTTTATACCGAATGTCCTGCACCACATATCAAGACTAAACCTCCTGCGCGAGGCGCCATAAAATGTAAGCTGATCGAGCAGGTCTATATGCGTATCATTATATCTATTCGGCATTAAATCCTTCTTTGGCCTTATTTTATGGACGGCAGAACGGATTAAAATAAAAGGACAGTCAAAACCCCTGCCATTAAAGGTTATAAATTTGTCATGGCCCTTAATGACATCCCAGAATTTCTCAAGAATCTCCTTCTCTGTCCCTGTTTCATATCTCACGTTATCTTCTTCGAATGGAAGAAGTGGATCACCTGCGTTCTGAAAAAATACAATGCCCTTCTGAGTATCAGGATTGAGTAATCCTATTGTAACGATTTCGGCTGTCAGCGGATAAAAAGAGAGACGGTCTTTTATCCCCTCTTTTTCATCCTCTGTCTCTGCATACCTCAGAAGATATTCCTGAGTTGTTTTATCGAGAGACTCAAAATCCTTTCCAACCGTCTCTATGTCAACTACAATTCTGGACACCCTACGATGCCTTCGGCAGTTCTTTAAACACTCTCCAAGTCTTCAAAAGGTCTACAGCCTTTTGAAGCTGAATATCTTCTTTTTCTTCAACCTCTACGGGTATTATCTCATCAGGCTCTTTTGGTTTTTCTTCCATCTCTATCTCTCCATTCTTTAGATGTCTCTCGAGGTCTTTCTCTCTTATTGCAGGATGTCCCTTCTCTCCTTCCTTTATTACAGGTTTTACCACGATATCAGGTGTAATCCCGGTTGACTGTATAGATATTTCTTTCGGTGTGTAATATCTTGCTGTTGTAAGCCTCAGGGCTGAACCATCACTAAGCGGGACCACTGATTGTACAGACCCCTTACCAAAGGTCTGAGTGCCGATAATAACAGCCCTATTCCAGTCCTTTAATGCACCGGCAACGATTTCTGAGGCACTTGCACTGCCCTGATTAACAAGGACGACCATCGGTAATGTGTAATTTGACTTGGTCTCATTGCTGCGATACTCCTGCCTTTCACCCTTTTTGCCTTTTATATATACCACTAACTTCCCAGATGGCAAGAACTGGCCTGATACATCCACTGCGCTGTTCAGGAGCCCTCCCGGATTGTTTCTGAGGTCAAGTATAAGCGAATTCATCTTTTCCTGCATCAGCTTCTCCATTGCATTAGAAAGGTCATCTGCTGTCTGCTCCTGAAACTGGGTTATCTTTATATACCCTATACCATCTTCAAGGAGCTTTGATTTAACACTCTTTATCTTTATTATCTCCCGTACTATAGTAAATTCCTTTGACTCTTTCCATCCCTCCCTGAGTATAGTTAATTTAACAAACGTTGATGGAACTCCTCTCATCTTACTGACAGCGTCATGAAGACCCATGTCTTTCGTAGCCTCATTGTTTATCTTTATTATCTTATCGCCTGCCTTTATGCCAGCCTTGTAAGCAGGGGTATCCTCTATCGGAGCTATCACTGTCAAAAACCCTTCTTTTATTCCTATCTGAATACCGAGACCTCCGAACTCTCCTTTTGTGTCCACCTGCATCTCTTTGTACATCTCAGGTGTCATAAAACCGGAATGAGGGTCGAGGGCGCCCAGCATCCCTTTAATCGCACTATATATCAGGTTCTTTGGTTTTACATCTTCTACATAGTTCTTCCTGATAACTGAGATGGCCTCTGTAAAGACCTTTAGTTCTTCATATCCCTCGACTTCTGCACCCACACTGTTTATGGTCCATCTTCCGATAAGGATACCTGCTGAGGTAATAGTAAATATGAGAATTATCGTCAGGATTATCCTTTTCTTAGTCATCTTCTTATTCATTTTTTTTATCCTCCAGAATTTATCCGCCATAGGTGGATTTATCTCTTTTTCAGCCACTGTATTGGATCAAGGGGCTTGCCCTTATATCGCAGTTCAAAATAAAGCCCAGGCGTATTGAGGATGCCAGAATTTCCCACTCGTCCAATTATCTGCTTTATCTTTATTATATCTCCAACTTTAGTAAAAATCTCGGAAAGACTTCCATATAGCGTATGATATCCATCACCATGGTTTATAATCACGAGCTGGCCGTAACCCTTAAACCACTCTGCAAAAACAACCTTGCCATTATATACGGCCTTTGCAAAAGGATCAGCACCTGACTGTATGTATGCGCCGCTTCTGAAAATCGGCGTATTAAACTGGAGATCCTTTTGAGAGCCGTACGGGATTGCCACCTTTCCCTCAACAGGCCAGGGAAGTTTTCCCTTAAGTCTTGAAAGACCCTTTGCGGAGAACGTATCTGTCTTCTCAGCCTCTCTAATAACCTCTAACAGCCTTTTTGAGGCATCCTTTAACTCCCTTAACATCTTTGTATAAGAGGATTCCTCTTTTCTTACAGATGTAAGAATTACTTCTTTGTTCTTCTTCTTTTCCGCAAGGGATGCCTCATCTGCCCTGACCTTCTCTTTATTCTTTATCAGTTCTGTCTTGAGCGCCATGAGCTGACTATCTTTCTCTTGAAGGCCTTCCAGGTTCTCTTTATAGGTGTTCAGTACCCTGTGTTCGTAAGAAGCAATATATTGCAGGGATTTCCCGCTTCTCATCATCTGAGAGACATCATCAGCGCTCAAAAATAACAGAACTATGTCTGCGGTATGCCCATATTTCTGCATAGCCCTGAGTTTTCTCTTTATCCACTCCCTGCGCTTCTCGATACTGCTTTTATTTTGAGAAATTTCAGCCTCTACCTTCGATATATTTGATTCTGTGTCCATAAGTTTCTTCCTGTATTTTCTGAGTTCAGCCTCTACTATATTGAGCTGCATGTTGGTCTTCTCGATATCATTTAGGATCGAGGATTCACGCCTTTTTACTTTTTTGAGTTTTCCCTTGTGCGAATCTATCTCTTTCTGTATCCTTTTATATTCTTCATGCGGTGTAGCAGCATAACAGATTGAAAGTAATCCCCCCTCACCCCCCTTTAGTAAAGGGGGGATGGGGGGATTTTCAGATGAAACAAATAGCAAAGGGCATGTAACTATTAGTATGTAACTAAGAGTATGCAGCAAAGAACGCATGGCACTAAGTTTCTTAACTTTTAGCTCTTTGCACTTTACTATTTGCACTTTGCTCAGTATCTGATCCTCCCGATAGCTATAACAGCGCCTGTCATCCCGAGGAAAAGTCCTGCCAGAGGAAGATAAAGGGATATATTAATCGGAAAGATGATCGTCTTAAAGAGAGGGATTGTATAGCTAAGCCTGAAAATAACTGTGTAATATAATGATAAAATACCAATGAGACTCAAAAGCCCCCCGATAAAGCCCATAACAGCGCCTTCTATAATGAACGGTGCCCTTATAAATCCTTTTGTGGCGCCTAAAAGTTTGTAGGTCTCTATCTCCTCACTCTTCCTGTAAAAAAGTATCTTCACAGTGCTGTAGCAAACAAATATCATTCCAGCAGACATTATAATGACAAATACTATGCCTATAGTATTCATCCCGACTTTTAAGGAATATATAGAGGACAGGAATTTTTCGCCATACTCTATCTCGTCCACTCCCTTTATCTCCCTTAACTTTGCTGTAAGCCTTTTTACAGTGTCAGGGCTTACTGCTTCATCCTTAAGTTTCACCTCTATTGAATCAGGGAGAGGATTTTCTCCGAGGCCATCGAGTACATACTTTGTATCCTTTAACGTAGTTTTAAGTTCCTTCATCGCCTCATCTCTCGAGATATATTTTACTCTCTTTACAGTATCGTCTTTCCTGACAGTATTTATTATATTTTCTAATTCTTTACCTGAGAGATTATCCCTCAGGTAAAGCATCACAGAAAACTTCTCAGGGAGCCTTTTTGTTGTTACATCAATATTGTATACAGATAGGGCGGTAATGGCTATAAAGAGGAGACCTGCTGCTATTGTCAGGATGGAAAGTAGATTTATCCACTTCTCGTATAATATGCTGCGGGCTGCAAGCCTGAATGCATATGGAAAAGCCATTTAACCAATCTCCTCTCCGGTAAGATTACCGCTATCAAGTCTCAGTACCCTTCTGCCTGTGTTTTTGAAAAGCGCTCTGTCGTGTGTGGCAATCAGGATCGTCGCGCCTCTTGCATTGATATCCTTAAATGTCCTTATTATACCTGCTGAGGTATCAGGGTCAACATTGCCGGTTGGCTCATCAGCAAGGATAATTGTCGGGTCAGAAACAATAGCCCTTGCAATAGCAACTCTCTGCTGCTCTCCTCCTGACAGGGCATGAGGGTAGCTGTCTGCCCTATGTCTCAGGTTTACTATCTTAAGCGAGTCGAATACACGTGTCTTCAACTCTTTCTCGTTTACTCCCCTTATCCTCAGGGCAAGTGCAACGTTGTCAAATACATTTCTGTTATTGAGGAGCCTGAAATCCTGAAACACGACACCGATATGCCGCCTCAGTAACGGTATGCTTGATTCCTCCAGCTTATCTATTTCCCATTCTGCTACCGAAATATTGCCCTCGTCTGGTTTTTCTGCAAGATATATTAACTTCAGGAGTGTTGTCTTCCCTGAACCACTCAGCCCGGTTACAAATACCATCTCCCCTTTATCAATGGAAAAGGTTATTTTTCTCAAAGCTGTCTGATTATCATAGTGTTTTGATACGTCGTGGAAGTGTATCATCTCAAAAAATTTTAAACCTTGAATTTATGTTAGTACCTCTTTAATCGTCTTTACGATATTCTCAGGGGTAAGGCCATAAAATTTTAATAATTCCTCTGGTGGGCCTGAGCATCCAAAGTCGTCCATTAGCCCTATCCGGCGAATCTTAACAGGGTAGTTTTCAGAAAGAAATTCACTTACAGCGCCCCCAAGACCACCTATAATCGAATGTTCTTCAGCAGTAACAATGAGTTTACATGCCCTTGAAGCCTTTAGTAAGGTCTTCGTGTCGAGTGGTTTTACAGTAGACATATTTACAACGCCGGTATCTATACCATCACGCTTAAGGACTCTTGCAGCCTCAATCGCCATGGATACCATAATCCCCATAGCCACTATATTAGCATCCTTTCCTATATTGAATATGTAAGCCTTGCCTATTTTAAATTCATAATCATCAGGCATCACATCTAAAACCTTAGTTCTGCCGAGCCTTACATAAACAGGACCCCTATAATCTGATATGACATTAACAACTTGCCTTGTCTCATTACCATCCGAAGGCACTATGACTGTCATGTTTGGAAGAACCCTCATAAGTGCAACATCTTCTATTGCCTGATGAGATGCACCATCTTCACCAACAGTAATGCCACTGTGCGTTGCCACAAGTTTCACATTAAGGTTTGAGTAGCAGACAGTCTGCCTTATCTGCTCCCATGCCCTCCCTGTCTCAAAAACTGCAAATGTCGAGGCAAACGGCAGCTTGCCTGTGAGGGAAAGGCCGCTTGCTGTGCCTATCAAATCCTGTTCTGAAACGCCTAAGTTATAGAATCTCTCAGGAAATGCCTTTGCAAATTTCCCTGTCTTTGTAGAACCTGAAAGGTCTGCATCAAGAACAACAACTTCAGCCCTTTTCTTGCCGAGTTCAAGGAGTGCCTCTCCATAGGCGTCCCTTGTGGCGATACCTTGTCCTTTACCCTCCATCTCCTCCTAACTCCTTTAATGCCCTCTCGAGCTCTTCGCGTGTAGGTGTTATTCCATGATACTGAACTTTCCCTTCAAAAAAGGAAACGCCTTTACCCTTTACTGTCCGTGCGACTATCATTGTCGGTTTATTCTTTACTGTCTCTGCCTCATTAAAGGCATTTACTATAGCTTCCATATCATGCCCGTTAATGTCAATAACATACCATCCAAATGCCTCCCATTTATCTACAATCGGCTCAATGCACATAACATCACTGCAATATCCGTCTATCTGAAGGCCGTTATTATCAATAATCGCACATAAGTTATCAAGCCTGTAATGTGCAGCAGTCATGGCAGCCTCCCAGACCTGTCCTTCCTGAGTCTCACCATCCCCAAGAAGGCAATAGACACGTGAAGCCAACCCATCCAGCTTAAGCCCTATAGCAATCCCATTTGCAATAGACAAGCCCTGCCCTAAAGAACCTGTTGATATCTCGACCCCCTGAAGCATCTTTGAGCATGGATGTCCTTGAAGGGGGCTTCCGAGTTTGCGTAATGTATTAAGCAATGATTTATCAAAATATCCTGAAAGTGCAAGGGCTGCATACAGTACAGGTGCTGCATGGCCTTTTGAAAGGATGAACCTGTCCCTTTCCCTCCATTTCGGATCTTTGGGTTTGTGCCTCATTTTGTAGAAATATAGTGCTGTAACAATATCGGCTGTTGACAGAGAACCACCTGTATGGCCAGAGCCTGCCTCAGTAAGCATCTTAAGGATTTCTATCCTTATGATCCTTGCCTTTTCCTTCAGAAAGTCTATATCCCTGGTAGTAATATCTGACTTCATCTGTTTCATTTCCTTATTTAATTATATATTATCTAAATTGAGCGATTATAATCCCCCTCCCCTTGCCCCTCCCGCCAGGGGAGGGGGGATAACACACCCCTACACCCCTCTCAAGAGGGGATTTATATAGATATCCCCTCCCCCTTGACGGGGGGTTTTCTCTATCCCCTCCCCCTTGACGGGGGGTTTTCTCTATCCCCTCCCCCTTGACGGGGGAGGGTTAGGGTGGGGGTGTTTGATAATAAATTCAACAAGTTCCATGATTATATTATTAAGAATCGCTCAATTTAGGTATTATATATACCAGAAGGGGAAAAAAGAAAGTGGTAGAGGAAGGGATATGTCTGGCATTGCGATATGGATAACAGGGCTTCCGGGGAGCGGGAAGAGCACAGTTGCTGACGCACTAAAAAAAGCGCATCCTGAATTCGTAATCCTAAGAATGGATGAGCTGAGGAAGATCGTTACCCCTGATCCAACTTATTCTGACTCTGAAAGAGAAATAGTTTACAGGTCACTCGTTTACCTTGCAAAAACGCTGACAGAACTCGGACACAATATAATCATAGATGCTACAGGAAACCTTAGGAGATGGCGTGAACTCGCAAGACAACTTATACCTATATATGTAGAGGTATATCTCAGATGCCCTATTGAGTGGTGCATCGAGCGCGAGAAACAGAGGTTAGAGGCTCATGAGGCACCAAAGGATATTTATAAAAAAGGGGCTGCGGGTTGGCCCGTGCCTGGTATTGTTGTGCCTTATGAAGAACCAATGAATCCAGAGATTGTAATGGACACAGATAAGACTTCTGTAGAAGATATAATTGCGAGAATAAGGATGGAGATAGCAAGGCTTAAATCTTAAGGCCTTTAGAAATCCCTTTTAACTCAAACAATAATGCTGCAGTAAAGTCGCCTGGCCTTTTAATAAATTGCATATTTACACCCCAGCATTGACTTGTATATTTTATATTCATGGCGATTTCCTTTGACTTCTTTTCCTTGGCATCATACCAGAGTCTCGCCTCCGTATACAATGGTTTATAGGGATATAACCCGATGCTCGCGGTATAGAAGTGTGTGTCATTCAGCCTGTTATATCTCTGTCCAGCAGAGATTGTAGCCTCAGATATCTTCATCCACAGGTCAGAATTTATACTCTCAAGTTTACCTGTATTTACATCATAGCTTGTATCAAGGCGCAGCGAGACAGGTCTTCTTATCCCCACCTCAAGCCTGAATGGCAGGAATGCCCTGTCTCCCTTATATGAATCAAAGCCCTGTGAAGCCCTGAGAACCATAAACTCCCCACCATTATTTATAAACCTGTTAAGTAAGGAAAGCTCTACCGTGGATGTTTTTTTAAAAAGCTCTGTTGAATCAAATAGCGGCAGATCCTCAGAATCTGTAATAAGAGTATATCCTATGGAAGGTTCTAATACATGCGTGAATGACTCGTATCTTTTCAAAAGCCTTGTATGGGCTACTATGCTGTATTCAATAGCTTCTCTATGAAGGGAATCATCCTCACCCTTCTGCAACGAATAGGCTGTTTCCCGTAAACCCAGCGTCTGTAAAACCACGACATCGCTCCCGAACTTATGCAGCACCCTTGGATAGATATCAAGTCTCTGACCATTTACACCTTCATCCCTCCAGAAATTGGAGACTGTCGCCATTGCAGAAAACCAGAGATTACCGACCTTTGCAGGGTTCAAAACATATCCTGCCTCAGGCAGCCTCTGAGGAACAAGTTTGGTTTCATCCCTCAGGTCAACCCAGTACTGTGATAAAAGGTAAACACGGGAATTAGTAAGAGGAAGCGATATCTCTCCTGTTGACTCAAGGAAGCGGTTCGTGCGCACCTCTAAATGAGGGCTGAACTCTCTATAAAAGTCTTTTTCGTTTACAAAGTTCAGATTCAGAAAACCACCGATTCCATTTGCAGATCTCTGTTCGTGCAAGGCCTTTACTTCGTAGAAATTCTTATTGAGTTCCGTATCTCTTATGTGATAAAGCCACCATTTACCTTTAATGTCCCCGGGCTCTATATACCTGTATTCCATGCCTTCTCCAATACCCCTCTTCGAGTATAGATCAAGGCTAATAGTTGCATCACGATTTTCTGATATCGCCCAGAAAAAAGGCGTATTCAAGTGTGCTCCCCTTAAATTACTATACCCTATAACCGGCGTTAGAAATCCAGCCTGTCTTTCAGTAAGAAGCGGCGCCCGGAAATAGGGGGTATAGAAAACAGGGATATCCTTTATACGAAAAGATACATCCTTTGCCTTTAACTCCTCTCCGCCCACAGCATCTATATTCTTGCCTCTGAAACACCATGCAGGCACCGGGCCATCACAGGTTGTGAATGTCGCCTCAGGGCTGAAGTAATATTTCTCACCCTTCTTTTCAATTTCTTTCCCTGAAATATGGTAATTATCTTTTTTGAAAAGGATTTCTGCATCGTAGAGTATGCCAGTTTCTGTTTCGAGATTTAACTCTGCCCTGCTTGCTGTGAATGATGTGTCAGTGTCATTATATCTTACAGCCCCTGATGCGATGACATCCGATGTCTGCTCATTATATCTCATCTCATTGGCTTCGATAACCTTATCAGCTTTCTGAAACTTCACATTCCCTTTTGCAACATATGTGGCTGTATCCTTGCTATACTCGAGGGTGTCGGAGGTTATGATTGTCTGTTCCTCCGCAAAACAGTGAATAGTGAATAGTGAATAGTGAATAGTGAATAGCAAAATGACAAGGATAATTCTTTTATATTTCTTACTGTTCACTGACAACTGATTACTGTTCACTGTTGTTATTCTCTCAGCCTTGTAAGTACACCCTTCTGACCAAGCACTTCCTTAGCTTCACCTATTGTGTAAAATGAACCCGTAACTACAATGAGTGATGAGTGATTAAAGGGGGGCAAGGGGGGATTAATGGTTTTGTAACTATCTTCAATTGCCATTTCAACAGCATCTTTCATAGTAGGTGCAATACGCACATCAAAGAATCCTAACGATGCTGCAATACCTGCAAGCTTTTCAGGAGAAGCTGACCTGCTGTATGCTGGAGCAGTAAGTATAATTTCAGATGCGAGAGGCAATAATGGCTCCATTATTCCCCGTGCATCTTTGTCACCCATTATGCCAAGTACAAGTATAATTCTTTTATTTTTTCCGGGGGAAAATTTTTTTAATGCCTTAGAAAGGGCAATTGCTGCGGCAGGGTTATGTGCACCGTCTATCAGTATAGGCGGGTCTTCTTTAATAATCTCAAGCCTTCCCGGCCACTTAACATTCTCGAGACCTTTCCTGATAAATTGATACAAAGCTGCATTCAAAAATCTACGGTACCCCTCACCCTTGCCCTCTCCCGCAAGGAGAGAGGGTAAATCCCCTCTTGAGAGGGGTGTAGGGGTGTGTTCCTCCCCCTTGACGGGAAGGCTTAGCGAGGGTGAAGTAAGTAGTGAGTGCAAGGTTAATTTTTTTGAGAGGAGTTCGATAGTTTTTATGGCAACAGAGGCGTTTTGCATCTGGTGCTCACCTGTAAGCGGTAAGATTAAATCATTAATCATAAGAGAGCTGCTACTCCAATAGTCAAAGCATATTTCTGAAATGTCTTCTCTTTTAAGTACTGAAGAAAAATCTTTCCCATAGATATATAACTCAGAATCTTTCTCCTCTGCCTTCTTCTCAATAACATCCATTGCCTCAGACTCTTGATATGAGGCTACAACGGGTATACCACCTTTTATAATCCCTGCCTTCTCATGAGCTATTTCTTTAAGTGTACCTCCAAGAAATTCCCTGTGGTCGCAGCTTATGTTTGTGATTATAGATATCTCAGGTGTAATTATGTTTGTAGCATCGAGTCTTCCACCCATGCCCACCTCTATTACTGCTATATCTACCTTTTTTCTTTTGAAATACAGGAGCGCCATTGCAGTTACCACCTCGAAGAATGTAGGTGATAGTTCGACTTCTCCCCCCCACCCCTGCCCTCCCCCTCGAGGGGGGAGGGTTAGGGAGGGGGTGTCCTCTATTCTGGTTCTTATTTCTTCTGTAAGGCTTACTACTTCATTTTCGGTTATCTCCTCACCATTAACCCTGATCCTTTCTGTAAAGCTAATAATGTGGGGTGATGTGAAAAGCCCGACCTTGAACCCAGCAGTCTTTAAGATAGATGCAATAATTGCTGAAGTCGAGCCCTTCCCGTTTGTGCCTGCAACATGGACTGAGAGAAATAACGTATGCGGGTTATCGAGCGCAGACATGAGCCTGCTTATATTATCAAGCCCGAATTTGATACCATATTTCTGGAGATTATATAGATAATTAACAGTCTCGCTGTAACTCATAGAAGAAGTTCGAAAAGCTTAGCGAGTGTTTCCTTCAGGTTTTTTCTGCCTACAACTATATCTATAAACCCGTGCTCGAGGAGGAACTCAGCTCTCTGGAAGTTATCCGGAAGTGGTTGTTTGATGGTCTGTTCTATTACCCTCGCGCCTGCAAAACCGATCAGACTTTTAGGTTCAGCAATAATTATGTCACCTATCGTAGCAAGGCTTGCAGTAACACCGCCAAATGTTGGATCACACATAATTGATATATAAAGAATCCCATTATCCCTCAGTCTTCCTATAGCAGCAGCGACCTTTGCCATCTGCATAAGGGAGAAAATCCCTTCCTGCATCCTTGCACCGCCGGATGATGAAACAATTATAAGCGGCTGTTTTTTTTCTACGGCCCTTTCAGCTGCCCTCGATACCTTTTCACCAACGACAGAACCCATACTTCCACCCATAAAGGAAAAGTCCATGATAATAAGACTTACAGGATAACCTTTTATAAGTGCATCCCCTGAAATCGCAGCCTCTTTGAGCCCGCTTTTTTTCTGTTTCTCCTTTATCCTATCTTTATAAGAGATGGTATCCTTAAAATTAAGCGGGTCAACTGATACAATGCCCTCATCCATTTCTACGAAGCTCCCTTCATCAACAAGGAGTTTCAGTCTCTCACGTGCGCTTATCCTGAAATGATAATTGCATTTAGGGCATACCTTGAGGTTCTTATCTATCTCCTTCTTATATACTATCTCCTTACAGCTATCGCACTTAACCCACAGACCTTCGGGTATCTTTCCTTTCTTATCCGTCCTTATTCCTTTTGTCTTCTTAAACCATGCCATTTATTTAAACTCCAACAACCAAGTACCAAGTTCAATAAAAATTATTTTATTGCCTCTCTCAGACTGATAAGATAATGCTTTAGCTCATCAGGAGACTCATGTAACCTCTTGACTATGGCACTTCCCACTATAACGCCATCAGACAGCCCAGCAACTGCCGATGCCTCCATTGGCGTAGAGACCCCAAAACCAACTGCTATTGGTTTGTCTGTGTATTTCTTTATTTTCGATATCAATACATCCATCGAGCCATCAAGTAAAAGGTTGGCTCCTGTTATCCCTGTTATTGAGACATAGTATATAAAACCACTCGATGCCTTTGTCACCTTTTTTATCCTGTCCTCTGTTGATGTCGGGGCAAGAAGAAAAATGCTATCGAGGACTGCCTTCCTTGATTGTTTTATAAAATCTTCTGCCTCATCTGGCGGCAGGTCAGGGATAATCACACCATCAACTCCTGCATCCTTAGAATCTTTTATAAAATTCTCCTCACCATATTTAAATACAGGATTGTAATATGTCATAAGAACTATAGGTATCCGGGTTATCTGCCGCAAGTCTTTTACATGTGAGATGACTTTTCGTAAGGTAACACCATTTTTTAATGCCCTTTCAGACGCACGCTGGATTGTTGGACCATCAGCAAGTGGGTCTGAAAAAGGTACACCCAGTTCGACAATATCAGCTCCACACTCCCCGAACAAAATGACGATTTCTTTCGTCCTCTCAAGAGAGGGATCACCAGCCATGACATAAGGGATGAATGCCTTCTTCCCTTCCTTCTTTAATCTTTTAAACGTCTTAGTAATCCTCGAAATCACAGCTCTATCCCTTTAATCTTTGCAACATGCTGAACATCCTTATCACCGCGGCCTGAAAGGTTGATTATAATAATTTTATCTTGGTCCAATTTCGGAGCGAGTTTTACAACCTCTGCAATCGCATGGGCAGACTCAAGTGCGGGTATGATTCCTTCCAGCCTTGATAAAAGCTCAAATGCAGCCAATGCCTCATCATCGGTTGCGTATGTATACTGAACACGTCCTGCATCTTTTAGAAAGGGATGTTCAGGCCCTATAGATGCATAATCAAGACCTGCTGAGACAGAATGTGTTCCTAAGACATTTCCATCATCGTCCTGAAGGAGATAACTCTTACATCCCTGAAATACACCGATGGAGCCGCCTGCAAACCTTGCAGCATGTTCTCCTGTTTCTATGCCTTTACCGCCTGCTTCAACACCAATCATTTTTATATCTTTATCCAATAATCCCTCCTTCCCCCCTTTACTAAAGGGGGGTGTAGGGGGATTATCTTCCTTAAGAAATTCATAGAAAAGCCCCATGGCATTACTTCCACCTCCAACACAGGCTATAAGATAATCAGGGAGTCTACCTTCAGCATCAAGTATCTGCCTTCTTGCCTCTCTCCCGATAACTGACTGGAAATCCCTGACCATAACAGGGAATGGATGAGGCCCGAATACCGTGCCTAAAACATAATGTGTTGTGCGAACGTTTGTAGTCCAGTCGCGCAATGCCTCATTAATTGCATCCTTTAATGTCCTTGAGCCAGTTGGAACTTCTGTTACTTTTGCGCCGAGTAGTCTCATCCTGAACACATTCAAAGCCTGCCTTTTCATATCCTCGGTGCCCATATATATTCCACACTCGAGACCCTTAAGCGCTGCCCCTGTTGCAGTTGCCACACCATGCTGTCCAGCGCCTGTCTCCGCAATCACTCTTTTCTTCCCCATTTTCTTTGCGAGTAATACCTGGCCGACAGCATTGTTTATCTTATGTGCACCCGTGTGTGCAAGGTCTTCACGCTTCAGGTATATCTTTGCGCCACCGAGATGTTCTGTAAGGCGTCTGGCAAAATAAAGCGGTGTGGGTCTGCCTATGTATGTCTTCTGGAGATGTCTAAGTTCCCTCTGGAACTCTTTATCCTTTTTAGAGTAAAAGAATGCCTCCTCAAGCTCTTTGAGTGCAGGCATAAGAGTTTCAGGGACAAAACGTCCACCGTAAATACCAAAATATCCTTTTCTGTCAGGTAATCTTTTAATAAAACCCTCCTATCTTATTAAAAAGTTATTATAGCCCATATCCTGTAAATATTAAACTCGTTATTCCCTGTAGTCTTGCTACAGGGTATCCGATAATCCCCTCCCGTCCACGGCCTCGCTCCGCGAAGCAGGGCAGGCAATAGAAGAAGCGCGCGCAGCCGGCCATGGAGGAGAGGGAGAAAGCAGTAAGAAACTTAAGATTAACGGCGCACTGGTAGAGGGGCGTCATGAACTGAAAGACGGCGATATAGTTGATGTGGCAAATATTAAGATGCAGTTTTACATTAAAGAATAGCGGTTTTTAATTTGCCTTTACAGCGAGGCGGGCTACCTGAATGACCGTGTTTTTGGAACCGGTGTTTTTGATTTTCCTAAAATGTCTTAAAAGCCTGATTTCTTCAGCTGGTAAATAAGGCGCTGACCTTTCAGCAACCATTAATGTCTTTTCAGCTTCAAAGAAATAAGACACAGGCACATTTAAGGCATCTGCAACACTCTGGATGTTTTCCACATTAAGTTTATTCGTCCCATTCTCATACCTTTGAACTTGTTGATATGTAACGCCCAATATTTCAGCAAGGCTTTCCTGTGAAATCCCGAGTTCCCTCCTCCGCCCTTTAATCTTCTCACCGATTTCCTTGCTCGTCTTTATCCTCTTTTTCTGCATAAACCACTATAACAACCCTCACCTTCTGCTTACCACAATGTTTTAAATTGTAAAAATTCTTCTTGACAATACAATGTAATAAGTGTATAAAAGTGCATAAAGTAAGGGAAAATTAATCCAGGGGGGAGGAGGCATTAAGCAATAAACAGTTTTTATTTCAAATTAAATAATGATTTTTCTAACCCTCGATGGAGAGCTGTAAAGCCCTCCTTATAGCCCGGAGGTCATGTCATGTTCAACAAATGGCGACTTGTCTTAATTGCATTAATCACCTGTATTTTCATCCAATCCTTTTCCTTTGCCCAAGACACTCAATACCAGCCCCTCATCTCCGGCATGGAGCATTACAGGGATGGTAAGTACAAAGAAGCGCTTGAGGACTTGCAAAAAGCAATTGTTATCTTCCCTGACGACCCTGACATTCCATTCTATATCGGGCTTACATTTTTACAACTTAATGAACCTGAAAAGGCTGTTGAATATTTTAAAAAGTCCCTTGAGAAAGACCCGCAATATACAGATGCCCATTTTCAATTAGGCGTAGTTCTAATTCAGCAGAAGGCATATCAGGATGCTATAACACATCTTGAAAATGTCTATAAAAAGGAACCAGAAAGGGAAGACTTGGGTTATTTCCTTGGATTTGCATATTATCAGACAGGTGAGTATAAAAAGACTTTAGATTATCTTGAAAAAGCAAAAACAAAGGACAAGACTATTGAGAGCCTTACTATTTACTACACAGGACTTGCCAGACAGCAATTAGGACAAACAAAAGAGGCAGTTATTGCTTATAAACAATTAATCATATCCGACCCAACTTCTCCCTTAGCCGCTCCGTCGCAGAGACTCTTTGAAACAATAGAATTAGAGGAAAGGCTTAAAAAGAAAATTAATATTGAATTAACTACAAAGCTCCAGTATGACGACAATGTCATTGTTGTTCCAACCACCAATGTCTTTAACCTGAGAGATAAGGACAGAAAGAGTGTTATAGAACTTTTTTACCTGAGGGGCGAATATGTCCTTGTAAGACAGCCCAGCTACGATATATCAGCCTCTTATGGTTTTTACCAGACCATTACCAATTCCATGAGGGATATGGATGTTCAGGACCACATCCTTTCACTTGATTTATCAAAAAGGGAAAATATAAAAACCATGCCCTTTAACATGCGGCTCACATATAGTTATGACTATCTCCTTTCAGACTATCGTTATCTCCTTCAGAGACATACTATTAGACCTGTCTTTATCCTTCAGGAAAACCCAACAAATCTAAGCGTCCTTCAGTATGCCTTTCAGGCAAAAGAGTTCAGAGAGAAACCACTATTCCTTGAGGATAACAGGGATGCCTTAAACCATGAGGTAGGCTTTATTCATTTCCTGAGATTCAATGAAGCCAAACATTACATAAAGGCAGGCTATTTCTATGATAAGGAGTTTGCCGAGGGAGGCAACTGGGACTATTCAGGAAATAAGTTTGTTGCAGGCATTCAATACACATTTCCAAAGGATATAAGGCTTAATGTTGATTATGAATACAAGCAGGTCCGTTACAAAAATACCAATATATACTTCGATGAAAAGCGGAGGGATATAGAGAGGGCAGTAAATACAGTTTTTTCAAAAAATATCGGAAAAGGCTGGAGTGTTTCTCTCGAATACCTGAGAAGGAGAAGCTCGTCAAATATAGAGCTGTATGATTATAGGAAAAATCTCTACTCCGCAGGGGTGAGTTGGAGATGGTAGGTTATATTGAGGATTTAATGATTTTCAGACATTTTTCTGCATTGAGAATCTTGAATGGCAAATTTGAATGGCGGCTTAGGAAATGCCTGTTTTCTGTTACCAAGGCGGCAGCTCCTGTCCACTCTACATATGCTGCAATAAAAGCATCTGCTGGCTTTAAACCTTCTAACTCATATCTCACACCTAATTCAAACGGTACAACAAAGTCCTCGTCAATACTTGCAAGGTTCATTACAAATTCAATAAATTCTCTGAATTCTTCAGGTGTTAAATGGCGACCCACTTCTTCTACTACCAACCGAGGGATTCGTATTGAATGTATAGGGAATGAATCAAGAATTGTATCAATAAGCGTCTTGGAAGATGGTTTCTTTAAAATCCCGAAAGCAAAAATATATTCATTAGAATCAAGAACGAGTAACAAGTTTTTTATCCCAGATTTCTTCTCTTGTTTTGCGCAAGGCATTAATTATTTCTTCTTCGCTCATCTCAGAGAATGGGTGTTTCCTTTTAGACACAAGTTCACGCAGTTTAGCAAGATGCTTTTTCGCCTTTTTGACATTTGGTTTTACGCTCATAATCATCACCTTTGTTTAAAGACTACCACAAGTCAAAAGATAAGGTCAAATATTCAGAAACTATATAAATCAATGGGGATTAAGGTTAGAAAAGGAGAGGCTATTTTTAGCTT
>PEUB01000059.1:642-10313 GCA_002780895.1 Nitrospirae bacterium CG02_land_8_20_14_3_00_41_53 | reverse complement strand
GATTTTGTTTTTGGATAAAATATTTTAATCGAGGTCGCTTCCTACTTCAACAACTAAAGGGACATTGTCGAACTTGGCGGTCATGTGGATGAATGTGATACCTGTGGTGCTATCAGGATATCTTACAACTCGTGCAGGAACAGACACTGCCCAAAGTGCCAGTTTACCAGGAAAGAGAAATGGCTTGAGGCAAGAAAACAAGACCTTCTTCCCATTCAGTACTTCCATATTGTCTTTACCATACCAGATGAACTTAATCCACTCGCCTTAAGAAATCAGAGGGTGATTTACAATATTCTTTTTCGATCTGTCTCAGAGACACTTATACAACTCGGTAAAGATTCCAAACATCTTGGCGCAAACATTGGTTTCATGAATATCTTGCACACATGGGGACAGAATCTCATGGATCATCCGCATATTCACTGTATCGTTTCTGGTGGAGGATTATCCTTTGACAACAAAAGATGGATTCCCTGCAGAAAAAGATTCTTTCTGCCAGTAAAGGTTCTCTCCAGATTGTTCAGAGGCAAGTGTTTATACCATCTTCAGAAAAGTTACCAGTCGGAAGAGATGATATTCCCAGGCAATATCAGTAAGCTGAAAAACTCAGAGACATTCAGAGAGTTCTTGAAAGGGCTTTATAGTAAGGAATGGGTTGTTTACTGTAAGCCCCCCTTTAAAGGCCCAGATATGGTTCTTCAGTACCTTGGAAGATATACCCACAGGGTTGCAATCGGTAACCATCGTATCATCAATATAGAAGACGACAAGGTTTCATTCCGCTGGCGTGACTACTCTGATGGGAACAAGAATAAAATAATGGCGCTTGATGTCTTTGAATTTATCCGAAGATTCCTCCTTCATGTACTGCCCAATAGATTTGTGAAAATAAGATACTATGGCCTTCTGGGAAATAGAAATCGTAGGGTGATACTTGATCAATGTCGTAAACTTCTACGGATTGCTGTTATTCAAGTAAATAAAGAATATGTTTCTGAGACATGGCAGGAATTCTTATTGAGGGTCTGTGGGGTAGACATCATGAAATGCCCTTTCTGTGAAAAAGGCAAGATGCTCAGGAGAGAAATCCTTCTGCTGGAAAGATGTAATAGCCCTCCATAGAGGAATTACATACATGAGGAAAGATACAAAAACAGCATATCAATCCATCTGCGAAAATATACCTGTTCATCGCCTTCCTGTACTATTGCCTAAATACCTCTTTTCGTGTATAGTTTTGTCAAAAAGGGGACGCTGGCAGATGCTGGAGCTGTCATTATTTGATCATATTCACCCTGTTCTGGATAGTAGACCAGCAAAGCTTTCTCTCATATAATAAAGGAACAAGATATTGAAAACCCATAGGAGATGCGTAGCGGCTCCGTTCAAACAGCTTCTTTCTGAAACTACCGCAACAGAAAGAAGCTTAACCGTTATACGCCATTTCGTTTGATAAGGAGAAAATGCAAATATGAAAATTGACCTGAAAAATGATTTAAAACGGTTGTTTTCTGACTTTAGATGGAAGATTAAGGGTATGATTGACGAGGATGGTAATATTTATCCCATCCCTCCTATTCCGCAAGTTATAACAGGAATTTTCCAAGAGATAACCAAACATAAGGTTAAGAAATTTATGAAGGAAAAATACAGATGCGAAATAGTCCAAGGAGGTCCAAGAGAATATCCTGAAATTACACTCATTGGAGGCGATTTCGGCAACAGAAAAATCGCTATTGACATGAAAACCACCAGAAGGGTTAGTGAAAATAGAATAAGTGGGTTTACAATTGGCAGTTTTGCAGGGTACTTTTTGTATCCCGAGAAGAAAATGCCTGGCTGTAAATTCCCATACGAAGAATTTGATGAACACTGGATTACAGGTTTCATTTATACATGGAACCCAGATGCTGACACTTTGCATATGGTTTCTGATGTTGAAGTCATCATCCAGCCTAAGTGGAAAATTGCATCAAAGTCCACTGGAACGGGAACAACCTTTGCTATTGGTTCCGTTAAAGAGATAGATAAGTTAAGAATGGGTGAAGGAGTATTCAAGAGCAAAGATGAGTTTGAAACTTATTGGAGGAGACGAGGGAAAGAGAGGCGAAGGTGATAGATGGCACGAAAATATAACATGACACAACAAGCCACATTGTCCTTTATAGAACAATTTAGGGAGGTAAGGAGTCCTACAACTCGCTATCAAGGCTCTAAGGCAAAACTTGTAGATTGGCTTTGGCAAAAAATAAAGGACTTAGATTTTTCAAGTGCACTGGATGCTTTTGGTGGCACAGGAGTTGTAGGATATTATTTAAAACAGCAGGGGAAACAAGTTTTCTACAACGATTATCTCAAATCGAATTATTATATAGGAGTAGCTTTAATTGAAAACAACACTATCAGATTGAGTGAACATGAGATCGAAAGACTTCTCACAAAAGACCCAAAGTATAACTACCGTGCATTCATAGCAGAAACCTTCAAGGATATTTACTACACAGATGAAGAAAACCAATGGCTGGATACAGTGATTCAAAATATCGAAAGGATGGAGAATATTTATAAGAAAGCATTAGCCTATTATGCTCTTTTTCAAGCATGTTTGGTAAAGAGACCTTTTAATCTCTTCCACCGTAAAAATCTCTATCTCCGTTTTGCTGAGGTAAAGAGGACTTTCGGCAATAAAGCGACATGGGACAAACCTTTTGAAGAACATTTCTTGGATTTCATTCGTGAAATCAATTATCTGGTCTATGATAATGGTAAGGAAAATAAAGCTTATAATCTGGATGTGTTTGAAATAAATGGCGAGTTTGATTTGGTATATATCGACCCTCCATATACTTCATCAAAAGGTATCACCGTTGATTATAAGGATTTCTATCATTTTCTCGAAGGATTAGTAAATTATGAGAAATGGGGAAGTATGATAGACCACAGGACTATAAATAAACGCTTTTATAGAGATCGTAATCCTTGGAATGACAAGTTGAAAATTAGAAGGCAGTTTAGAGACCTCTTTGAGAAATTTCGAGATAGTATTTTTGTAATATCTTATAGGTCCGATGGCATTCCTTCAATTCAGCAAATTGAATCTGACCTCAAACTTTTTAAAAAGCGAGTTTCTGTTTATACATTTGATAATTATAAATATGTTCTTAGCAATGGCACAACTTCGGAAGTTTTAGTAGTTGGGGAATAGTATGGCAGCGAAACGGCGTATAACACAGCATAAAAGGTTCATACCTAACGGCACTCACCCAAATTTCGCCTTCGGCGAAACTTCTTTTATGCTGGGTACGTTATACGCAATTCCGCCGTTAGTATTAAAAAGATTGATGCCAATTTTAATGTAAAGGAGGTAAAGCCATGGGTAAAAATTTCGATGCATATATAGCACTCGATAAAACTGGTTTAGAGAATAAATACGTGATCATTGTAAATGGAGAAGTGGTGGCAAAGGGAGAGAATATCGAGGAAATGCTCGATAGAGTGCGGCGAGAATATCCCCACGAAAGACCATTTGTAGCAAAAGTGCCCGAGGAAAGGGTATTAGTACTATGATACGTCAAAGATTCAGAGAAGAAAGAAGTAGCTTAGGAATCGTTCTTCGCCCTGTAGCAGAGGTAATTTTGGAAAATGATGGTTTTGCCGTGGAAATACCAATGTACATAGATTCAGGTGCTGATGTTTCAATGATACCTTTTCGTTTTGGTAGGGCGCTTGGCTTTAAGCAAGAGGAAGAAGATACCATCCAAGAAATTAAGGGAGTTTCAGGAGCAGGAGTCCCTTATATTCTCAAGGAAGTTACCTTGGTGTTGAATGGAAAAAGATTGAAAGTAAAGATGGCATGGGCATTGGTTGAAGAAGTGCCGATGCTTATGGGAAGAATGGGCATATTTGATAAATTTCGGGTGATTTTTGATGAGAGAAATGGATGGATTGATTTTGAGGAATGAAGGCGGAACAGCGTATAACACGGTGTTTGTGGTTCGCTACGCTCACCCGCCAGAACGTTAGCCGTTCATTGCAGGCAATAAAAAAATAAAATATGGTGATTTTTTGAGAGGTAAAGAGGTAGAATTTTTAAAAGGAGGGTGTACCAATGGAGATGGCACAAGGCTTAGTGGCTTTATTAATAATCATTGGTGTAATCATTTTAGTATATAAATATAGAAAAAAGATAGAGCTACAAAAGAGTGAGAAAAGAAAGGCAATCATACAAAGCAAAGCGAATGAGGTTAAGGGTTATTTTGATCTGGTAAATCGAGAAAAAAAACTTCCTACTATAGACACATACATCATGCTCAAAAAAGATGAGGTTGGATACTTACAAGACAGCGTGAGATTATTTGAGTTAAGGGCTGCCAGAAAATCAACGCGAGGGGGTGGTGCTGTTAGGGTTGCTAAAGGTGTCTACATTGGTGGTACAAGCGGAATAAGTAGAAGTTTCGATGAATTAAGAGAAATAGATAGCGGTAGATTGATACTTACAAATCAAAGGATAATTTTTGATGGAAATAATAATACAAGAGATATAAAACTCGACAAGATAATTTCTGTTGCAGAGTATATCGATGGTATTGAAATTGCGATAGAAGGGAAGGCAAAAAGTCAAACCTATATCGGCATGAGTAACCCATATCTATGGAAGACGCTTATTTACTATATAAGGCAAATCCCTGAATCTGGTGAACTTCCAACAGCAGACATTGAAGCAAAATTGGACCAACAATTGGTATAATTATATAAACCGATTTTATATAGGAGGAAGTCATGAGCAAGAAGGAATTACTTATAAGTGAGATTGAACAGCTCCCTGAATCTTTTCTTGATGAGGTGTTGGATTTTGTTCATTTCTTGAAGACAAAGATAATTAAGGAAAGGCTTGACACTGCCATTGCAAGCGAATCTTCTCTCAAAAAAGATTGGCTGAAACCAGAGGAAGATGAGGCATGGCAAGGTTTGTAAAAGGCGATGTCGTTATTGTCCCTTTCCCTTTCTCTGATTTAACTCAAGCCAAAAGGCGGTTGAAAAGCATGACTTAGTATCCTTTGAGAAATATGTTGATGTGCAAAGCTTAACAGAACGATTGATAGATCAGGTATTAGATTTTAGCACCGGGCAAAAGGAACAACCGACAAATGAGTGGGAGCAAAAGGAGAGCCAGCCATAATGAAACGGATTGAAGTGTTAAAAGAAAGTGGGTTCAGTGATAAAGGTAGCAAAAGTTTCTGATTCATGATTCTCCCTATTTTCGGGTATTAAACTTCAATTTTAAAAGTGGTCAGGAATTAGGAATTCATTCCCACGATGTAGAAGGACAGTTAAGCATTGTAGTTCTTGAAGGAGAGGGGGAATTCTTAGGCAAGGATGGATTAACACTACCAGCTAATACTGGTGATGTTTTGATTTCAGATATACGTGAGCCACATGGAATTTTAGCAATAAGTGATATGAGGGTAATAGTAACAATCGCTCCTCCCGTATGAGGTTTTTCAGCCATCTACTTATCAAGAATATGGCTCAAAATCTCATTCAAATTATCAAAAAACATAAATCCATTATCTACATATTCCCTGTTCCAGGGGAATAGCAGTCCCAAAGCCATTATCCCGTTTTCAACTGCCTTCTCTAATACTTTTGGGGAATCATCTACTACAACATCAGTAGATGTGTCAAAAAGTTGGGTTTTTTGGAAAGACAGATGTAATTCATCATACACCAGACCATGCTTCTCAAGCCATTTCTCGGTTTGTTTCCTGTAATCGGGTAACCTATGGCTTGCTATGGTGATGTGATAACCGTTTTCTCTCAGTGACAAGAGGAAATCTTTGGCTTCTGGATAGGGTAAATAATTATCACTATGCTGATTCAAATGAACAATATTTACAGCATTATAAAAGTCATCTTCTGTACAATACCCCTCCCATAAATCCCAATGTGTCCAACTGTCGGGGGTAGGAAAGTTCTTATTTATCTTCCTGAGTTCCTCATACAGTGCATTACAAAATTGCCACAGGGTGTTATCTATATCTATGATTGCTTTTTTACGCATTTAACTCTACCGTTTTAAGCAGGAAACTATTCTTCTTCAGATTTACTTTCAGGTTCAATATCTACTAAAGTTTTTTCAACTTTTTTCTGCGTATTTCTCAAGCTGTCCTTGCAAAACCTTATCAGTTCTGATGCCCTTTTGACTTTTGCAGTTAAAACATCAACATCTATTTCTCCCGATTCTATATCCTGAACAATTGCTTCGAGCTCGGTAATTGCTGATGTATACGTTAGTTTATTCTTCGACATCTATAGCCTCCACTTTGCTGTTAACGCTTCCTTTGTAAACCTTAGTTCTTATTATATCCCCTGTCTGTAACTCACTACTATCCTTGATTGCTTTTTCCCTTAAGTAGGTAATGCTATATCCTCTTTTCAGGACATTAATTGGATCAAGAAGCCTTATGGCTTGCCCAAAATGCTTTATCTTGTTCTTATGCTCCTGGAACACTATTTTCAACCCACCAACAAGCCTGTTCACATCGAGCTTAAGCTTGTTATTATTCCCATCAATTATTTGGGTAGCGCCGTGAATCAGTCTGTGCGAAGCTGTTTCTATCCTTTTAATCTCTCCATTAAACCTGTCTTTGACTATATGCCTAAACTGTTGCATAAGATACTGAAGTCTGTGCTTTTCTTCTCTCAGTAATTCTTTTGCCCGAATAACTAATGTGCTCTGTGCATCTGAAAGCCTTTCTTCAAAACTACTCATTCCCAATATAAGGAATTCGGCTACAGCAGTAGGTGTTTTAAGTTTTGTATGTGCTACCATGTCCACGACTGTATCATCCCTCTCGTGTCCGATTCCCGTTATGACAGGCAAGGGGAATTTTGCTACCTCGATAGCGAGACTATAGGTATCGAAACAGCTCAAATCAATCTGTGAACCTCCACCTCTAATGATAACCACAGCGTCATAAAGTTTGATATGCCCTCTGATTTGTTTTAAAACAGCAATAATAGATGCCTCAGCCTCTTGCCCCTGCATTAAGGACTGATAAAGTGTATAAAATATTTTGTATCCATAAGGGTTATCATCAATGTGGTCAACAAAATCTCCGTATCCTGCTGCCGTTGCTGAGGATATAACAGCAATTCTTTGGGGAACTAATGGCAAAGGGATCTGTTTATTCAGGTTGATCAAGCCTTCTTTTGTTAATCTCTCTATAACCTCTCTTTTCTTCCGTGCCATTTCCCCAAGTGAATAGGTAGGATCTATATCTTTTATGTTCAGGCTAAGCCCGTAGACTTCATGGAAGGTAACATTTACTTGAAGCAATATCTTCATGCCCTGTTTTAAGGTTTCTCCTGTAGCTTTTTCGAATTTTGATGCAAGATTTCTAAAAGTATATGCCCAGATGTTGGCTCTTATTTGGGCTATGGTTTCTTCCTCTTCTCTTTCTACAAGTTCAAGATAACCATGCCCTTTAGAATTGCATCTAATTTCGGATATTTCGGCAACCACCCACACTGATTCAGGGAAGGCAAGTTCTAAGGTTGCCTTAATAGCTGTGTTTAATTCGGAAAGTGTAAATACTGGAATGCCTGGGTATTGTTCTTCTTGTAATTGTTTCATCATATTATTTTACTGGTTCTTCAGAGACAATGTCCCTTTAGTTGTTGGAGTAAGAAGCGACCTCGATTAAAATGTTTTATCCAAAAACTCATTTAAAGGAAGCTCCTATAAGGGGCTGCCTAAAGGAGGACGCTTCTATGGGTAAAAGATACCGTAAGATGGCAAAAAAGGCAAATGGAAGACCCTCTCGACCACAAACCCGATTGAATCCTGTTTCTCCATAACCCGCAGCATCACTGGACGAGTGAAAAGATGGAACGGAGGGGATATGGTTCAGAGGTGGGCGGTGGCAGCTCTCTTAAGGGCAGAGAAGAAGTTCAAGCGTGTGAAAGGTTACAGGGAAATACTGAAACTCACTGCTGCTTTGCAGCAGAAATCTATTGACAGACAGGAGGTGGCAGCTTAGAATGATGATGCAATTAGCGTCCTTTTTACTTCAACAAAAGGATGGGACAATATCGAGAAATTTAAAAGCAGTCTCATAAAGGGGTGAAAAAGAAGACAAAAAATAGCGTAATAGGAAATAGGCAACGCACCTACTGCGTAAAAATATCCCTTTTGGAAGGATAGACGCAGTACACAATGTTGCCCATAGGGAAAATAAACGCAATGCGTCTACAAACAATGTCACGCAACATTTTGCATGATAGAAAATTATGAAGGAGGGAAATTAATTATGGGGGACAAAAAAGCAATAAAGATAGTATTGCTTATCTGTTTTGTAGCTATGATAATGGCAGGTTGTGCCTCAAGTGCGTACAAAAATGTTTTTAACGATGAGAAAAGTCCCAATGCAAAAACTTTTAATGCGTCTCTTGATGAGTGCTATTTTGCGGCTAAAAGAGCGGTGTTGAGTCAGAACTTCAGAATTGAAAGAGAAGACTTATAAGCAAAATCATTTACAGCGGCGAGATATTTTGAAAACGGCAAAGACAGTATTGTTGTTACTGTCAATGCAAATGTTATAGACGCAGGGAAGGGGAAAGCCACCATTTATGCCAGTGCTACTCAGTATGTAGACAAGGTTAGGGTAAAGACAGATAGGGCTCTTTTCGGACTACTACCTGTTGGAAGCGAAGCCACAAAGGTTAGACAGGAAGAGAGAACTTTAGAGGATGAGGATTTTTACAACAAGTTTTTTACTGCCATTGAAAAAGAGCTTAACAGTATAACTGGCAAATAAAGACATATTGATTTTAAAAAGGTTATCACGCGAAACGGTCGCCCTAACATGGTGCAAAAGATTAATATTCAAACCCTTTGGGCTTCTTTTGCAAAGAGAACGTTATACGAAACGCCAATTGGTAGTTTGGTGCAATGAAAAAGCTGAACCGTCCAATTTTAAACCGTTATTGAGAAACCTTAACCATCTTGTTCCGCAAAGACTGTGGAACATCATCCAGAAGAACAATTCCAAACTGGTATGAATCTGTTCCTTTGCTTTGTTTAGATGCCTCTAATGTAACATTGAGCTCATTTGTGTCTAACGTCCACATTGCTCCCGTAACGGGATCCACAATGAGCCATCCGATAAGACCACCAAAAATCAAATTGCCGCCAAGATACCAACCGTTTAACCTTGTATCCACTGTTATAGTCTGTTCAGCATAGCCTGGCTTGCTAATTTTTACGGTATACTTTTTACCCCTGAAATAGCCTTTCTTTTTCTCTAAAGAAACAGTTGTAGGGGTCTTGCCTTCAAAAATTTTAGAAGCTCCTTCATCGATTATCACAATGCTTGCTTGTTCAGGGGCACTGCGAATATTTAAAGTCTCTGGACCACTTTTACCAATTATACTTGCATATCCAACAGCCAGCGCAAAAATAATCAAACTTGCTGTTGCCATAATAATTTGTTTTTTCATACTGTTTTCCTCCTAAATAATTTAGGGGGAGAAGTTTAGGGACGTTGTTTCTTGGTGAGAATTACTACTGACAGAAAAGCAGACGGTCAAATAATATTGAGCCATGCCACGACATGCACGTTTAGACATTCCGGGAGCGCTTCATCACATTATGATAAGGGGCATAG
>PEUB01000059.1:0-635 GCA_002780895.1 Nitrospirae bacterium CG02_land_8_20_14_3_00_41_53 | reverse complement strand
TATATTATTCAAGAGCGGGGAGAAGGGGATATCGGCGGTAATGCGGAAACTACTGACATGGTATGCGATATATTTCAACCGGCGACATAAGAGGACTGGGCATTTATTCGAGAACCGTTATAAGTCTGTATTATGTGAAGAAGATAGATACTTCTTAGCCCTTATACGCTATATACATCTTAATCCCGTAAGGGCTGGGATAATCAGGAAAATGGACGAATTGGACAGTTATCAATGGAGCGGACATGGTTCAATAATAGGAAATATTAAACACGAATGGATGGACGTGGAATATGTGCTTACGCAGTTCGGTGTCACAAGAAAGAGGGCGAAAAAGGAATACAGAAAGTTTGTGGAGAAAGGCATAAACATGGGGCGCTCAGATGAACTTACGGGTGGGGGACTCATTCGCAGCCATGGAGGATGGTCGAACGTGGTTTCAATGAGAAGAAGGGAAAGGGAGGGTGAATTCGATGAAAGAATTCTTGGCGGCAGTGACTTTGTACAGAAGGTACTTGAAGACGTAGAAGAAAGGGATATACGACAGCTAAAGATACGAAAAACGGGTATGGGCATATCTGATATAATCGGTGAGGAATGCGAAAAATTTCAGGTGAGCGCTACAGCGATTAGGA
>PEUB01000093.1 GCA_002780895.1 Nitrospirae bacterium CG02_land_8_20_14_3_00_41_53 | reverse complement strand
CTGTTCGTTATTAGCAAAATATGAATCCATACATAAAGAGAAAAATAATAAAGAAACAGGGCACATCTTCTGAGGAATTAGAAGATTATGTTGCTGTAGAGAAAAAACTCAGGGTTTCTGTCAATGGTAAGAAGGTTATAACTCTGTATTGCACGCCCCTTATGATTAAGGAATTAATAATCGGTCTTTTTCTTACAGAAGGGATATTAACAAATAAAATCTCTCCGTATAAGATTGATATAATTTATGGAGAAGATATCAGGGCTGACATCACTGCTGAATATATCTTTAAAAAAGGGATGGTCACCTCTCGATGCCTCGGTGGAGTCACCTTTAATAAGAAAAGGAATTTCGAAAAGGTTAAGGATGATTTTTCTATTACGGTAGAAGACCTTAAAAACATCTTCAAGGAATTCCATCAGAAATCGGAATTCTTCAGACTAACAGGTTGTTTTCACAGCGCAGCGCTTTCAGATGGGAAAAGAATTCTTGCGTTTGCAGAGGACATAGGCAGACACAATACTGTTGATAAGATAATAGGCTACTCCATCCTCGAGGATATACCTTTTACTGAAAAATTGATGCTCGTAAGCTGTCGCTTATCTTCAGAGATTGTATCAAAATGTTCAAGATGGGGGATACCAATAATTGTGAGCAGAGCCGCACCAACCGATCTTGCAATTGAAATAGCTGAAAAATCAGGTATCACACTTGCAGGTTTTGTGAGAGGCGACCGTCTAAACGTTTATACTAACCCGCAAAGGATTATTTAACTTTAAGGTTTCAAAATCGTATTCGATAGTTGGAGGGCAGATGTGCTGAAAAAGGCCTGCCAGTGACACCTTAGAGCCCTTTAGATTGGCCAGCCAGCCCTTTTGTGAAATAAACACCCCCCTTAATCCCCCCTTATCAAGGGGGGATTAAGGGGGGTGTTTATCATGTGAATAATAATGAAATCTTGTCGCTTTGCAGGGGTTTTTCAGTATATCTGCCCTCCTCTTTATGCAACATTAAGGCTAACTAATATTGTATTTGTGGAGTCTGTGTCTGAAAGAACGGAAAGAAAGATTTAATAATTTAGCTGCTTCTGTCTTTACACCGCCTGCTATTTCAAGTGCCTGGAGAAGATATCTCTTTTCAATATCTCCAATAACCTTATCAATATTTATACCTTCCTCAGTAAGTCCCGAAATGTATTTCATATCATCTTGATATCCGGTTATTTCAGTTGGGAGTTCTGCCGGCACTATCTCTTCTTTGTCTGTTAGAAGGGCTGTACGTTCAATAATATTTTCGAGTTCCCTGACATTACCCTTCCATGAATAGTCCATCAATAGCTTCATAGCCTTGGGTGTAATCCTCTTTGGGTTGTCAGATGTCTTTTTAAGAAAATGGTCTACGAGCAACGGGATATCCTCCTTCCTCTCTCTTAGAGGAGGTATGTTTACAGGAACTACATTCAGCCTGTAAAATAAGTCCTCCCTGAACCTGCCTGATGATACCTCTTCCTTTATGTCCTTATTCGTAGCTGATATAACTCTCACATCAACCTTTATGTCGTTCGTACCACCTACACGTCTGAATGTCCCATTTTCAATTACCCTGAGCAGCTTTGCCTGGAGGCTAATCGGCATCTCGCCTATCTCATCGAGGAACACACTTCCACCGTCTGCTATCTCAAATAGCCCCTGCTTGTTGTACATCGCACCTGTAAATGCACCTTTCATATGTCCGAAGAGCTCTGACTCAAGGATGCCTTCAGAAAATGCAGCACAGTTTATCGTTATAAAATTCTTCTCTTTTCTATGACTGAGGTTGTGCAGGGCGGTCGCAACTAATTCCTTGCCCGAGCCACTTTCACCTATTATCAGGACATTTGACTTGCTCTGTGCTATCCTTGGGATCAGCTTAAACATCTCTTGCATTTTCGGGCTTTGTCCGACAATATTTTCGAGCGTATATATTGTCTCTACCTTCTCCTTTAAGACAGAAAGTTCCTCACTCAGCTTCTTTTTCTCAATCGCCCTTTTTACAATAAGTCTTATCTCGTCAATATTGAATGGCTTATTGATATAGTTATAGGCACCTAATTTCATTGCCTCGATTGCTGTTTCTCTTGTCCCGAAAGCCGTTATCATGATTACGATGGTATCCGGTGATATTTCTTTTACTTTCTTCAGGACTTGAAAACCATCAGCCTTGGGCATCTTCATATCTGTTATGACAAGGTCGAAGATGTCTTTATCTAAAGATGACAGACCTTCAAGTCCATCAGATGCGGTCATGACCTCATAGTTCTCCCCGTCGAGAAGGATCTTCAGGACTTCCCGCATGCTTTTTTCATCTTCAACTACGAGTATTTTCCCGTTATGTTTTTTCATCTGTCTTTGGCATTATAATCTCGAATGTTGTTCCGACCCCTGGACTGCTGTTTACATTTATCCTGCCGTTATGCTCCTCGATTATCCTATAAGCTATTGAGAGTCCGAGTCCGGTACCATGCTCCTTTGTAGTGAAAAAAGGATAGAAGATCTTCTCAATGTTTTTTTTGTCTATCCCAGCCCCAAAATCTTTAAATGTTATCTCTACAGCCCTGTCCATGTTTCTTGTAGAAATAATAAGTTCCCCTCCTTCAGGCATTGCCTCTATTGAATTTATCCCGAGATTCCAGAATACCTGCCGCATCTTCTGGGGATCTGCATCCACTTCAAGTCTGCCAGTATATTCCTTATTTATAGATATATTGTTCTCTTCAACATTTTTAAGGAGTTCTATAGTCTCATCAAGCATGCCATGAAGCTCGAATCTTTTAAACTCCGGGGGTGTAGGCCGCGAATATGTGAGAAAATCAGTTATGATGCGGTCGAGACGCTCCATTTCATTCAGGGCAATTTCCATAAGTCTCTTCTTGTAATTCTTAGATACCGAATCTTCTTTGAGCATCTCTATAGAGCCCTTCAGTGATGCAAGCGGGTTCCTGATTTCATGGGCAATATTTGATGAAAGTTCTCCTATAGCTGCCCATTTCTCTTTCTGTTTCATTTCTGTTTCGAGTCTTTTCAGTTGTGTAAGATCCTGGAAAATCACGATAAAACCTTTAGTGCTTTCATCAATGCCCCTGAGGGTAGAGATACCAAGCCCTATTATCTTCTGAACCCCTTCAACTATTATTATATCCTCTTTGCGCCCTTCAGAAAAGGGGAACTTAAAAACCGGCAGGACTGAATCTATCCTCTGACCTATGATAGAACCCTTTCTAATGCCCGTTATCCTTTCAGCTGCGCGGTTAAAGATTAATACATTACCGGAAATGTCTGTAGTAAAGAGGCCGCTCGGCAGGCTTTCCACCACTTCCCTGTTAAAGAACTCAAGGTCTCGCAGATCTAAATCTTTCTTCTCAAGTTTCTGCGTTGTCTTCTCAAGCCTCGATGAGAGATATCCACTCAGATAAGCAGTAAGGTAAAAGGAAATTATATGGACAAGTAGCTTATATAGGTAGTCCTTCTCACCCGTTATCCCTCCACTGGTGAGGGGCGGAGACCTGTAAAACTGGAGGTTTATAAGCATCCCGTAAAGGACACTGCTGCATGTTGCGGTAATATAACCTGCCCTTCTATTTAATACAATACTTGAAGAGATAACAGTAAGTATGAGGGTAAAAGAAAACCAACTATCAATGCCACCGGTAATATAGATGAGCATTATCTCAAAAATAACGTCGAGCAATAACTGTGCGTAGGCGAATGCAACAAGGTTCTTAACCTTTCCGAGCAGCAGGGAATAAATAATGGTAACAGTATATAGAGGAATAATTAGATAAGAGAGTACATGTACATAGGAGAATTTTTCATATCCTACAAAAAGGAAAGATGAACAGAGGAGAAGAGTAACAAATACGACCCTGAAGGCTATCAGGGCCTTGATCTTTATTTTTAATGCTGCTGCATCTTCTGACATTTCCCTCTATTTTATAAGGGTAATCAGTTTGAATATAGGAAGATACATAGAGATAACAATAAAACCAACGGCAGTTCCGAGAAATACCATAAGCATCGGCTCCATCATTGCAGTGAGGTTTGATACAGAAGCATCCACTTCATCATCGTAGAAATCAGCAATTTTGCCAAGCATCGCATCAAGCGCACCAGTTGATTCACCGACTGCTATCATGTGTGTGACCATCGGTGGAAAAACCTTTGCCTTCATAATAGGTTCGGCAAGGGTTTTCCCACCCACGACTCCCTTTCTAACTTCCATAATCGCATATTCAATGACCTTATTGCCTGATGTTTTTGCTGTTATCTCAAGACCATCCAATATTGGCACACCACTGCTTACAAGGGTTCCCAGTGTCCTTGTAAATTTTGCCACAGCGACCTTATTAATGAGCATACCAAATATAGGAAGCCTGAGTAATATTTTGTCTGTTATATGCTTACCTTTCTCTGTCCTTCTAAACTGGACAATAAAGACAACAATAGCAACTATTGCTCCGGCTACCAATAGCCCGCCTATGCCTGCAATAAAGTTACTCAGATTAATGACTATCCTTGTTGGCAGCGGCAGTGTTCCTCCAAGCGTGGTAAACATCTTTGAAAATGTCGGTACAACAAAGATCATTATGACAGCAATTACCAGGACAGCAATTGATGTGACAACTGCAGGATAAACCATTGCTCCTTTAACTTTTTTCTTCAATTTCATTGCCTTTTCTATGTAAGCTGATAACCTGTTGAGTATAGTATCGAGGATACCACCAGCCTCACCTGCTGCAACCATATTTGCATATAACTCACTGAATACCCTCGGGTACTTCTTAAGTGCATCGGCATATGTTGAGCCTGATTCAACATCTATCTTGACCTGCGCCAGTACCTTGCCAAAGGACTTGTTTTCAACCTGTGTTGAGAGTATGTCGAGCGCCTGCACAAGCGGGAGCCCTGCATCAATCATTGTAGCAAACTGCCTTGTAAAGACTACAATATCCTTATCCTTTACCTTTCCTCCAAGACCAAATCTACTTACCTTCTTTGGTTTCTCAATTACAACAGTGGCAGTAATATTTCTTTTTCTTAGTTGCGCGATTACCTCGTCTTTTGTTGCTGCAGTTATTTCTCCTGATTCGATAATGCCCTTTGGCGTCTTAC
>PEUB01000002.1 GCA_002780895.1 Nitrospirae bacterium CG02_land_8_20_14_3_00_41_53 | reverse complement strand
AGGGTTATTAAACGCAGAATTACGACTTGAAGGCTTATTGCTTGAGGCTGTTAAAGCTGCCGCCTTAGCGGCTTAGTTCAACAGTTTTATATACCGTTTTATGGTGTTTACTGCTAAAGATAAATCCCTCGCCACTTCACTGATACTGAAAATCTGTCCTGTTCTGGCACACAAAAGTTTTTGGGCAACGATAAAGTTATCTATATTTGCTATCTGCCCTACATCAAGGACATCCCTTTCGATATACGTTTTACGATAGTCCTTTAACCACTTAATCTTGTCTTCCTTTGTTTCCCTCATCCATATAGGCGGGTATCCTCCCCAAAGCTGGTGCTCATTTCTGACATTCATTGTATTACGGGTTGTCTCAGTGGACAAAATATTAAACGATTTCAGATTGTTATCTGTTATTGTTTTCCCCCCCCAGACCCGTGTTAAAAAAGGCGTATCACCACTCCCGATTACTTCGGAAAGGGAAAAGGGATATAGATTGAATAACGCTACCCTGCCTGCCAGGGTCTCTTTTATATTCTTCATCAAGAGTATCTGTGATGAGCCTGTCAGGATATATGCCCTTTTTATCCTCTGTTTTTTCTGTTTGTCTACAACATATTTTAAGGGGTCAAACAATGCAGGTATCTTCTGCACCTCGTCAAGGATAATTAAGGGTGTATCAAGAGATTCCAGAATCTCAATTGCTGATTTTTGAAATCTCAGTCGCTCATCAGGGTCGTCAAATGATATATATGAAAACGGCGTGCCTAAAAGTCCTGGCAGGATGCTCTCGCACAAGGTTGTCTTGCCTGTCTGCCTTGCCCCTGTTAAAACGACTATATGCTCTTTTGTTAATCTTTGCAGTAAAACATCTGTAATGCTTCTTTTTATGAAATTCATACAAACATATTATCAATATTATTGCAATTTTACAAGGCTATTTTGCAAAGCTATTTCTTCTACTTCCAGTTAACCTGTCAGTAAGATAAAGAGTCTGAAAATTTAAGTTGGTGTATAATATTATTTATGCTTCTTGTTGGGCTGACCGGGAATTACGGGATGGGGAAGAGCACGGTTCTTCATATGTTCAAGAAGTTCAAAGTGATTACAATCGATGCAGATGGAATTGTTGAATTACTGCTTATAGAAAAGGATGTCCTCAAAAAAATCAGAGGACTTTTAGGTGAAAATGTATTTTATAAGAACGGTTGTCTAAACAAAAAAAAAGTTGCAGATTTAGTATTTAAAGATGATGTATTAAGACATGCTCTTGAAGATATACTTCATCCACTCGTATTTAAAAGGATAAAAATTTATTTAGATAAAATAAATAATAAGGATAAGGTTATAATAATTGCTGTGCCCTTGCTTTATGAAAGAGGATATGAAGACAGGTTTGACAGGACAATTACAGTATATTCAAAAGAGGAGACTGCTTTAAACCGTCTTGAAAAAGATGGGATTACAAGGAAAGAAGCACTTCTCAGGTTGAAGGCTCAGCTTCCGATAAATGAGAAGATCAAACGGTCTGATTTTGTAATAGACAACAACGGCACAATTGAAGAAACAATGGAACAAGTTAAGATAATCTGTAAAAAACTTCTTAAAGAGGCAGAAAATGGAGATAATCAGAGGGCTCGAAGCCTTAAACAAGAGTTATCCTAATACAGTTTTAACTATAGGCAATTTTGACGGTGTCCATCTCGGTCATCAGAAAATAATCCTCGAAGTATTAAAAAGGGCTGAAGAGATTAAAGGGACATCAATGGCTGTCACATTCGAGCCCCACCCGATGAAGGTTCTTGCCCCTGAGAGAAAGATAAGGATACTTACAACACTTGAGGAAAAGGCAAAGTTGATTGAGAAAATCGGTATAAATGTCTTGCTCTGCATAAACTTTAATAAAGAGTTTGCTAACCTCCTTCCTGATGATTTTATTGAGGATGTGCTTGTAAAAAAAATAAATGCAAAAGAGATAATTGTAGGCACTAATTATGCCTTTGGAAAGAATAAAAAAGGTACAGTAGAACTATTGAGGAGGAGAGGGGAAAAATATGGATTTAGGGTCAAGGCAGTAAGGAATGTCAGGATTGATGGAAATATTGTTAGCAGTAGTAGTATTAGAAGCCTGCTCTTGAAAGGAGCTGTCTATGAGACCTCAATCTTCCTTGGAAGAGCTTACTCAATAGAGGGAAGCGTGATAAAAGGGAAAGGCAGAGGTAAAAACCTTTTAAATGTACCCACTGCAAATATAACAACCCCTCTTGAAATTGCACCAAAGGAAGGTGTATATGCTGTCAGGGTAGGTTTTAATAACAGTATCTATGAAGGGGTTGCGAATATCGGTAAAAACCCAACATTTGGTAACACTGAAGTAAGTTATGAGGTACATTTATTCAACTTTTCCAGTAACCTTCTCAGACAGGATATAAGAATCTATTTTATAGACAGGTTAAGGGGCGAACGACTTTTCCCTGACTTTCTCAGTCTCGAGAAACATATAAGAAACGATATCGAACGTGCTAAGGAAATTCTGAGCACGAAACACCCTAAACTGATATAAGGTGGAGATGAGAGTTACAAAAGGCACGAATGCAGGCTATAGCAAGCCAAAGAGACTATCCTTTCTACGGAGTGGAAAAAGAATCCCATAGATGGAAGATCATTGAAAGGGGAGCCGTGCATCAAATGGTCAAGCTCATACAGACCTGCAACTGGAAGAGTCTGGCTGGTAAAATGGATGGATATGATAGAAAAACCTCAGAAGATAGATAGTAGTGTAAGACCTGAGTAGTTGAAGTTATTACAAAAGTTTTTTGTAGTAGCCGCAGGCTTTAGCCTGCGAGTATTGCTATAATAAAGGAACTTTATAACCTGCCTGCCTGCCTGCCTGAAATGTTCATCAAAAGTGAGTCCCTGTTTTATCCCGAATTCATCCATTACAATAAATGAAAAACAATCAACCATCCCCCACGACTTATCAGAACGCTTTTTGTAAAGTGAAAGGGCTTTTTCACAGCAATTCTCGGTGAGATTGAAGACCCTTGAGATTGCTTCGCCCCGCTCGCAATGACAAGACAAGTTTTCGTAATCTGTCATTGCGAAGGGCCTTATCCTGAAGCAATCTCGTCTCTTTTTCACCGAGAATTACTGAAGCGACCCCTATGTCATTTACATTCTTTGTGGTAGAATAGAGGTGAGTGGGAAAGGTTTATAAAGACAAGAAATCGAAAGGCTGTGCCCTCTGTAAACCACACAAGCACGGATGGGCACCGAAGAAAAAGCCGAAGGTTGTTTCGTATGAGAAAGAAATGGACAGAGAAATAAAACATACAACAGGCCGCTCTGATATAATAAGTGTAACGTATAGTGTTTTATCCGCAACGCCTCCGGCCTTACGGATAAAACACTATACGTTACATTGTCATTGCGAGCGACCAACGGGAGCGTGGCAAACTGACCGCGAAGCAGTCATCCTGAGGGCAACGCCCGAGAAGGATCTCATTGAGATTCTTCGCTCCGCTCAGAATGACAAAGGGCTCACCAATAACCCTGGAAATCATAACTCCCCTTTCTCCCCTCTTATCTTAAGAGGGGATGCCGAAGGCAGGGGCGTTATCTCTTGACTATTGACTACTGACTGATGACTATTGACTGTTTTATTGCCCTTTCCTTGTATGACATGTCAGACAGGACGTGCCGGAAGGCGTACTGCCCGCAATCACTTTGTCATAATCCCATCTCAGTATATCAGGATTTTGGCTTGCATGCGCCCTGTGGCATGAAAGGCACATAATTATGCTGTTCATATCCACGACCTCCTCTCCACCTGTTGGTCTGCTGTAGGCAACTGGTGCCTCAAGGCTATATCTCACGTAACCCTGATACTCAGAGCCTGCAAAGCCGCCGTGTACAGTGCTGAATGCGATGTCAGAAGGATGCCTGAGCCATAAAGAATTATAAACCTGACCAACCTCCCTGCTGCCGCCGAGATTTGCATGTGGATGAAACCTGGCATGACATTCACCACAGAGGTAACTTATAGTATCCATAGAGCTATGATTCATATCACCTCTATAACCGTTATGATTATCAATTGTTGCCAGATATTCCCAGTCTTTATGCTCCTTTCCGGTTATGCCGTAGAGAAAGCGATAACTTTTGCCCACTGTTGAGCCATCAATCTCACTGTCATCTGTATGGTGTGCGCCATAAATGGATTTATACGGGTCCTCTATAGTCCTGTCTCCGTGGCAGCCCCATGTCCCGGCACAGGTGAGCTGTCGCTGGCCTGGCCAATCCGCGGGCCCTATTCCACCGGGAATTATAACGCTTCGTATAAAACCAGGCGGCACATCCATAGGTGGATTCTCCTGAAGGGAGATTTCCGCTACATTATGACCTCTGGAATAATCAGGATTATAACCATCTGCAACATAATAGAAATTTCCACCGGCAAGGTCTCCGTTTTGCATATGGTGGAGTACCTGTGGAATCCTTGCCTTTCCGATGGTTATGATATTCTCGGTTCCATAAGGTGCCTGACCGTGGCAGCCAATGCAGCCGCCCTCTGTAAGGGCAGGAAAAGGCCCGGCGCGACCGCCGTATGTCATTTCCCTACCCTCATAACTATAATGCATACTATGGCAATCCTTGCACTTGCCTTTTACACGAGCATCAACCATATAGGGAAAGCATAGAGCATAGAGCATAGAGCATAGAGTAAAAAGCACTAATCCACCTACCCCCCCCTTTTTGACCCCTCTGTGTCCCCCCTTGGTAAGGGGGGAATAGGGAGGTAAGAGGAGATTAATGAATAAAGTTCTTTTCATCTTGGCTCTTGGCTCATGGCTCTTTGCTCTACGCTCTCTGCTCATAGCTCATAGCTCTTTGCTCATTATTATTCGCCTTTGCCGGTATGACATATAAAACAACCGCCCTTCCCTTCCTCTCCAGCAACAATGGCATCATAATCCCATCTCAACATAGATGCAAAAGGACTTGAGTGTGCAACATGGCATGAGAGACAGATGACAATATCTTTGCCCGGATTAACCTCATCGCTCGGTAATCCCGGGATTTTTTCTCTGCCTACCGGGGCATCGAGGCTGTAAGTCCTTAAGTCAGGTCTATCAGGTGGGGGAGGAAAATCAGGGTTATAATTCGTATACTCACCACCCTTTGGCAGGACAATATCTGTGGGATGTCTGAACCACGGCCTTTCCTTTCCTGTTTTATCCTTGCTGTGAAAATAACCATGGCAGCTTGCACAGAGAATATCAATGGATGGAGAATATTCGTTATGTTTCTTTGAAGAACTGTTCTGATTCCATTCATCATCCTCAAGACCCACAACACCTTTTACCTTATTTGTATTTTTTAAAAATCTATAGCTCCTGGCAGTTGTGCTGCCGTCTATATCGCTATCATCTGCATGATGGGTTCCCATAATTGAATCAAAGGGATCTTCCACATTTCTGTTGCCGTGACAGCCGTTAGAACCTGCACATGCAAAAGGTTTTTCAGGATTATATCCCCTTGCAGAGGGATCGGATATCCTGTCATATCCTGGGGGGGCTCCTCTGAATTTTGTATCCACTGAAGTAACACCATCCACATTATGCCCCTTCCTATCACCAAAATCCTTCGCCACATAATAGAAATTGCCGCCCGCCAGAGGTTTGACCGGCTTTACGGTGTTGTTGACCACAGGCACCCTCGCACCACCTAAAATTTTTATGGTATCCCTGTCAGAATTTGAGTGGCAATTTACACAGAGGACATTTTTCAAGACATACTGAGGCTTACCAGGTTCAACTTCCTCCGTCATCCCCGGGTAAAGACCGTGACAGACTTCACAATCTCCGGAGACTGTAGCAGAGCTATTTTTTGAAGGCTGTAGGATAAATAGAATACACAGGGAAAGGATAATAACTAATGAACTACCCCGCAACAAGCTGCGAGGTATCGAATACTGAACAATAGGTAACAAATTTGTCATTCCGCACTTGCCTGCCCTCGACTCCGATCGGGGGATGCGGAATCCAGTTTGTCTTTTTTTCCTGGATTCCTGCTGGAGTTTACCCCGTACTACGATACGGGGCAGGAATGACAAGGAAAACCTCGATACAGAACTTCGGGGAATTCTTTTGATTAAAGTTATCTGTCTTTTCATTATTATTTAATATAGCATAAATAATGCCAGAATATAGCATAAATAATGCCAGCATCAACGACAATTAATGACAATTGACCAGGCAGGTTTTCCTGGCATTTATTCGATTAGACAATTTTCAACGTGAAGAAATAATTATATTTTGGAAGCGGGGTTAGAAAACCCCGCCTGCTTACTGGTCCATATCATTATGCATATTATTTGCACTCCTTAATAAAAGAATCGCTCAATTTACGTCTTACTTCTTACGTCTTACTTCTTTTTCTTATATGCATGACAATGTGTGCATAGTTCAAAGGCTGTTTTTGCCTCATACCTGAAGAGCTTTATATAATCAGAGCTGTGTGGATTATGGCAGCTTGCACATGAAAGCTCACCATATCTGGACATCGGGTCTTTTCTACCTTTAAGTGGATGGCCTACTTGTGAAAAACCACCTGCTGCATGTGGAGCTTTGCCAATCCTCGGATGGCACAGCAGGCATTCATCGGTTGTCGGATTATAAAGCAGTGCTACATACGGAGAGGCATGGGGGTCATGACACACATTGCACATGCCTGATGCTACAGGAGGATGAGGATTTTTCCTGTCAAATTCTCCCCTATCATGGCAGTTAAAACAGAGTTCTGGAGACTTAGCAAGAAGGAGCTTTTCCACATCGCCCTGATGCGGTTCATGACAGCTCATGCACATGCCTGATGCAACAGGTGAATGATTATATTTATTCTTAAAATCAGAACCGTCGTGGCACATATAACATACATCAGGGGTGGGTTTTAAAAGCAATTTCTGTGCGTCTGAGGAGTGCGGTTCATGGCAGTTCAGGCACAATCCCGTTGCCACAGGTGAGTGATGTTTCTTCTTTGCCTCTGAAATATACTTCTCCTTCTTATGACATAGAAAACATTCCTCTGGCATCTCTGCAAGGAGAAGTTTCTTTACCTCGCTGCTGTGGGCATCATGACATCCCATACATTTTCCCTCTGCTACCGGAGGATGCTTGGATTTTCTTATAAAATCCGAATTGGCATGACACATAAAACACTCATCAGGCATAGGGGCAAGCAGTAGCGCCTTGGTATCTGAGGTATGGACATTATGGCATGATAAACATTCCCCCTTTGCCACAGGTGGGTGCTCCACTTTATTAGTAAATTTAGATTTATCGTGACAACCCCAGCAAAGTTCGACTCCTCTTGCAAATAAATATTTAGGAAACTTCTCTTTTGTTCCTGTAATATGGGCGTAAGTATGACATTTAACACAACCTACAGGATGAATATACTTTCCTGCAGCCTTGTCCTTGTGACATCGCATACAATCAGGGAACTGCTGGGAAAAAGAGATATCAGGGACTAAAAAAACAGAAACAGCCGCAAAAAAAACAAAGACAAGAAAAAGATAGGCTTTTGTGTTTCTAAAGCTTTTAATCATCTATCACCTGAAAGTAAAATTGTAACTTACTAATAAAACCATAAGTAAAACCACATCCTTCTAATGCTAATGATTTCTGTCATTGCGGCTTGTCCGCAATCCTTCTTTCAGAAAGATTCCCGTCAAGCGGGAATGACATACAATGTGGCCTTACTTATGCACTCTTTAGTAAATTATCAAAAATAAATTGATTAAGTCAATCTCCATTTTTCAATTTTCACCCTCCCCAACCCCTCCCCTCTGCCTCTTAAAAGTGTAACGAGTATTGAAAGAAGCATCTTGAATGTGTAATAAAAATCGCTAAATTTAAGTCATAATCTCTTTTCATAAATCCTGTATTTTTTATACAATCTTCCCCCTATCATCTCAACAATCCTCTGGACAGGGATATTGTCCTCGAGTATCCATGAAAATTCAACTCGTTTATAGCCGCCTTTTTTAACCCCTTTGAACCCTTCCCTAAAGAGGAGGGCATCAATGCCTTTATTCCTGTATTCTGCCTTAATGCCGAGGAGAAGCAACCTGAGGTCTTTTATCTTTTTTGAATAATAGAATGCTTTTGCAATGCTTATTGGACTGACTTTACCCTTCATATATCTAAGGACAAAGTTAAAATCTGGTAATAATCCCATAAAGCCAACCGGCTCTTTGTCCTTTTCAGCAATTAGTGTAAGCTCGGGCACTGCAATTGTTTTCAGCCTTTTTCCAAGATAAGTAAGCTCTTCATTTGTAAGCGGTATAAACCCCCAGTTTTTTCCCCATGCTGAATTATATACATCCTTGAATATATTCATCTCATCATCAAATTTCTTTTTGTTCACAGGTCTGACATTTATCCCGTTTTTTACTGCTATTTCAGCAACCCTTAGGATTTTTTCCGGAAGCTCTTCAGTAACATCATATATATAAGCATAAAGGTCTTTTGATTTTGTCATACCATAATTTTCCATAAGGTCATTGTAGTAAGAAGGATTGTAAGGTGTCATAAGCATAGGAGGACTGTTAAACCCTTCTATCAGAAAGCCGCATTCCTCATTGGTCGAGAAATTCATCGGCCCGCGTATTATATCCATACCTTCTTTCCGAAGAATTTCTGAAACCTTATCAAGAAGGGCTGAAGCAACTCCCTGATTATTAGAGGATTCAAAGAAACCGAAGAAGCCTGCCCTTTCATTATGAAATTCGATATGCCTCTGATTAATGATAGAGATTATCCCCCCTGCGAGTTTGCCTTCTTCTTTTGCAAGAAAGTATCTTGCAGTTGCATGCAGGAAGAATGGATTTTTGTCAGAAAACTGTTCCTGCATCTCAGTAATAAGGGGAGGAACATAGAATGGATCTTTTGAATAAAGAGAAAGAGGTAGTTTTATGAAGTCATTGAGGTCCTTTTTAGACTTAACCTCAAGGACTTCTATCATCCTATAATGCCTAACTTCCTGCCAACCTTCTCAAATGCCTTAAGTACAATATCGAGATGCTCATCTGTATGGGTAGCCATGTAACTTGTCCTTATAAGTGCTCTACCATTTGGCACTGCAGGGCTTACAGCTACGTTTGCGAATACACCTTCCTCCTGAAGCATCATTGCCATAATAAATGCCTTCTCATCCTCGCCAACTACTATGGGTATTATTGGTGTCTGACTGGGTCCCACCTCAAAGCCGAGATCTTTGAAGCCTTTAAGCATCTTCCTGGTATTTTTCCATAACGTTTCTCTTCGCTCGGGTTCATTTTCGATGATGTCTACAGCAGCACTAACAGAGGCAACAGATGCCGGCGGCGGACTTGCGCTGAAGATTAAAGACCTTGCAGAGTGTTTTATGTAATGGATTACATCTGCTGACCCTGAGATGAAGCCTCCAATAGAGGCAAGGGATTTACTATATGTGCCCATTATGAGATCAACCTCATCTTCAAGACCAAAGTGCTCTGCTGTGCCCCGGCCTGTCTTTCCAAGTACACCTATGCTGTGCGCATCATCAACCATTGTCCTTGCGCCATATTTTTTTGCAAGCGCGACAATTTCAGGAAGGTTTGCTATATCTCCCTCCATACTGAATACGCCGTCAACAACTATTAGTTTGTCTTTGTCTTCGTATTCTGTGAGTAACCGCTCGAGATCGGCCATATCATTATGTTTGAACTTCTTTACTTCTCCAAAAGATAATCTGCAGCCGTCTATAATGCTTGCATGATCCATCTTGTCGATTATTACAACATCATCCTTGCCGACAAGGGCTGAGATCACACCTAAATTTACCTGAAAGCCTGTCGAAAAAATAAGCGCAGCCTCTTTCCTTATGAAACCGGCGAGTTTCTCCTCGAGTTTGACATGTATGTCGAGGGTGCCGTTTAGAAATCTTGATCCCGCGCAACCAGTACCATATTTTTTTATGGCCTCTATCGCAGCTTCCTTGACCTTTGGGTGGTTTGTCAGCCCAAGATAGTTGTTTGAGCCTACCATTATCATCTTCCGGCCATTCATTATAATCTCAGGGTCCTGGGCACTTTCGATAACCCTGAAATAAGGATATAGCCCATGAGATATAAGTGATTTAGCCTTATCAAACCTGAAACACTTATCAAATATGTCTGTTGACTTTTTTACAGCCATCTCTGAATCCTGTACCAATCTGCTGTCCATTTTATCCCTTCCTTTATTCCAACCTTTGGTATAAAGCCGATTTCTTTTTTTGCCTTTTCGGAGTCACATATCCAGTGAGAATAAGCAAGTTCCCTCATCTTATCCCTGTTGATGATCCCATGTTTATTTGTTCTCTCCCCTATAAACGAGCAAAATGGCATAATAAACTTAGGTAATCTGAGGCGCATTACCTTTGTATTAAGTGCAGAGGATATTTCATTAGCTATCTCGTCATTTGTGTAAAGTTTATTGTCCGATAAAAAATATATCTTACCCTCAGCCTCCCTGCTTTCTGCAGAAAGTATTATACCCTGAATCAGGTCATCAACATAAAGCAATGAATAATAACATTTTCCCCAGTCAAGGAAAATACCTTTTTTAAGCATCTTGAAAAATATAAGTAGATCTTTATCCCTTGGCCCATATACAGCAGGTGGCCTAAGAATGGTAAAGGGTATTAAGTCTTTATATTTCAAAACTGCCTTCTCACCTTCAAGTTTGCTTCTGCCATAGTTTGAGACAGGCGATGGACTCGAATCCTCTTGTAGAGGGGTCCCATTTGTGCTCGGGCCTGCTGCAGATAGGCTGCTTAGATATACAAATCTTTTCAGCTTTGAATTTTTTTCCGCAACAGCCTTTATCAAGTTTTCAGTTCCTTTTGTATTGATATGGAAAAATTCATCTGCTGATCTTGCCTTTGTGAGCCCTGCGAGGTGGAAAATATAGTCATAATCACTAACCACATCGAGAAGAGATTGCACATTTGTGCAGTCACCTGAAATGAGTTTTATATCAAGGTTCTCAATCCATTTAAGGTTAGAGGTCTTTCTTACCAGACAGGTAACCTCGTAACCTCTCTTGATGAGTTCCTCACATAGGTGGCTTCCTATAAAGCCTGTAGATCCTGTTACCAGAGCCTTCATAAGGTAGCAATATTTTGGGCAATGAATATGCTAAGAGTCAAGCCCAAATTAAAGGCTCATGGACTCGAGCCTTGCTATTCGCTCCTCTATAGGTGGATGTGTACTGAAGAGTTTCACTATCCCCCCCCCTGATAATGGGTTGACTATAAACATATGGGATGTTGCAGGGTTGGCATTCATTGGAATCTTCTGGGATGCCATGTTAAGTTTTTTGAGTGCCTCTGAAAGATATCGTGGGTTTCCCGCAATTTTTGCACCGCCTTCATCTGCGGCATATTCCCTTGACCTTGAGATAGCCATTTGAACAATCAGAGCAGCAATTGGACCTACGATCATCATGATAATAGCTGCTATAGGACTTCCTCCTTCGTCGTCATCTCCACGGTGGCCACCAAAAAGCAGTGTCCACTGTGCCATTTGAGCAAGGAAACTTATTGCACCTGCGATTGTTGCAGCAATTGTACTTATAAGGATGTCTCTATGTTTGACATGCGAAAGCTCATGGCCTATCACACCCTGTAACTCTTCTTGACTAAGGATGCGCATAATACCTGTTGTAACAGCAACAGCGGCATGTTGCGGATTCCTGCCTGTTGCAAATGCATTGGGTTGGTCCTGATTTATCAAATAAACCCTGGGCATGGGTATCTCTGCTTTTTGTGCAAGTCTTCTCACTATCCTGTAAAGATCAGGGGCTTCTGACTCTGTGACTTCTTTTGCTCTATACATCTTGAGCACAATTTTATCACTGAACCAGTAAGCAAAGAGGTTCATCCCTAATGCAAAGATAAACGCTATGGTCATCCCCTGCTTTCCGCCCATAGCAGCTCCCGCCCAGATAAGTATAAGGGTCAAGGTTACAAGCAGAAACAGTGTTTTAATATTATTCATATGGTTTTTACCTCCATCTGTCTTAGTTTATTTATGATATCTTAAATTTCGGATTGTTTCAAGGCGATACTCAAGCACTACCATATGCATGAAGTCCTGAGAGCAATAAGTTTACCCCGAGATAGGTAAATATCACAGCCACGAAACCAATTACAGCGACCATTGCTGCCTTTTTCCCCCTCCATCCTCTTATCATTCGACTATGCAGATAAAAGGCATAGATCAACCATGTTATTAATGACCAGGTCTCTTTCGGATCCCAGCTCCAGTAAACACCCCATGCCTGGTCGGCCCATATAGCGCCGAAGATAAGGCCGCCTAGTGTAAATACAGGAAAACCGATAGCGATACTCTTATAAGTCATTTCATCCAGGCTTTCGGGAGTAATGTTGAATTTTTCTATAACTGTTTTAAGTATTAAACCGTACCTCCAGATAATAAATATAATGACTGTCATAGATATCCAGCTCAGTATTTTAATGAAGACTGATGGATTGAAAAATGAAGATTTGAACATATAGCTTTTTATAAATACTTCAGGTTTAACCAAAACCTTAAATGTAAGGAAATCAATACCCATTGCAGTTAAAACAACTACAAATATGCCGAGTGTAATTGTCCAGAATATGTATGATACCTCGTTTCTCTTCTCGGTTTTTATAATAAGGTACATGAGTCCTGTACTGAACGATAGTGCAAAAGCAGAATAAGCTATAAAACTCATCATCACATGGGCGAGCAGCCAGTTGCTCTGAAGCGCAGGGACAAGCGGCTGGATTTCCTTTGACATGCCGGATATATCTATAAAGGCTAATGCAAGACCTGCAACAGGTGTGACAAATGCACCGAATGAACGGTTTCTAAATTTAAACTCGATTATCAGATATCCCAATATCAGGCACCACACAAAAAATATAAGTGATTCATAGAGATTTGTGAGAGGAGCCGACCTTAAAAAGCCCATCCCGCTTAAATCTGCAAATTCCTTCCATCTTAATATGATTGCTAATGTTTGTGATACAAATCCTACAATTGTTACCGTTGTTGCAGTTATCCCGATCTGTGTTTTCTTGAAAGCAAGATATGTAATATAGATTATCATGGCCAGGATGTAAGCCATGGTTGATAATCCGAAGAAAAAGGAACTGTTCATCTAATTTCCTCCTTCATATTTTTTGATGAGGGAAATTATCCTGTCTACTTTTTTCTCAAATGCAGCCCTATTTTTATTAGAGGTTGCCCCGACAACTACCCTCGTATTATTCTTTTCTTCGACGATCCTGACCCAAATTCTCCTGTGGCTCATAAAAAAGGCCGTAAAAAGTCCGATTGATATTGTAATACAACCGAGATATACTATCCAAACACCGGGGTCTTTTCTCACCTGCAGTCCTGTAAACTCAACCCCCCAGTAATCAACGAATTCTACCATTGGGCCTTCGGGCAGCTGCCATGTCTCCGGATGCCTTTTTAGTATCCATCCTGAATACTTACGTTTTCCAGATTCTGAAAAGTCAATATAAACTGCGGGATTATTCATCTGATTTGCATATGTAAATACATGGCCATTCTCATCGATTTTTAAAGCCGGACTGAAGTCAATAATCTTTCCTGAGATATTGGTACCGGGTATCTGAAATGTATCTCCCAATCTCAGATTGAGGTCAGAGGTTTTTCCATCGCTGGAGATTACCCTGAATATAAAGATGCCCCTCACAAGTCTGTCAGAGATTAAACCATAATTTGACTGATAAAATGTTATGCCTTCATATGTCAGAGGATCATTGACTGTTATGGATTTTTTCATAACTACATTGCCATTTTTTATGACTGTAAGCCAGCTTTTGTATTCCTTTGGCATGTCTGATTCACCATAAAATTCAACGTCAAAATTATCGCATCTAATATCAAAACCTAAAGGTTTTACCTCGTTTCTATCTGAGTAAGCTGCATCTGAAAGAGAACCTTCTGGAAGATTCAGATGCCCCTTAAAGCCGAAGAATACTCCTATAACTGCACCGAGCAGTATTAAAAGTATACTGAAATGAGTAACATATATACCGAGCCTGCTGTAATTTCCTTTCTGTGAAAAAAACTGATAACCTCTCTCTTCTTTTGACTCTGTATAGTTATAGTTAAACCTTACACTCTTTAATGCAGTTGTAACAGCATCTTTAACTTTATCAGGTTTTCCCTTTAATATCACCTCTCTATTTATGATAAATTTATTTAGTTTTTCTTCTGTCATCGGGCCGATTGGTTCCCTGACCAGCTTCCATATCCTTGGCAGCCTATCAAGGGAACAGATGACAATATTAGCTGAAAACAGGATTAACAGGGCAATAAACCACCATGAATGATACATATCCATAAACCCGAGCTTGTCAAATATATTGAATATCCATGGGGCAAGAGATTCACCAAATAGTCTGGTTAATATCTGAATATTCTTAGCGGATTCAGCCCGTTGCTCTAAAATCGTTCCGACAATTGATGTAAGGGAGATTAAAGCAAAAATGACAATCGCAAGCTTCACAGAGGCAAAGGAGTCCCATATTTTATCAATAAATGTCCTGTTTTTCCCTTGTTCCAAATTTATAAATTTCTCCTTAAGGTTAGTATTCTAATATTTTTATATAAGTTAAGACAAGAGGGCATTGGGGAAGTTACGAATGAGTTCATAAGTAAAATGACATCATTGGATCAATTGCTGTCATTCTGGTTTGTCCAGAATCTTTCTGTAATCCCCCTTAATAAAGAGGGCAGGGGGTTGTTCTTAAAAAAGATTCCCGACGAGCGGGAATGACATACGAGTGACCTTACTTGTGAACTTCTTAGTAATATTAGTTAAGGATCTTTGGCCTGTCCCTTTTTGCATTGACTATACAGAAGAAACCAAAAGACTCATTAAACGGATTTCTCAATTGGTGAGGTGCATCCGGCTGTATGTAAAGTGTATCGAGAAAGCCAATCTCATAGGTCTTTTCCGCCTCAGCGTATCTCGGATTTCTGACAATACAAATGCCTTTACCTCTCAACCCAATGACGACATGTTCATGTCCGTGCATCTCGAAGCTGCTATATCCATTAGGTGCAATCTCAAAGTACCTGAGGTGAAATTTAGTTGTTTCTCCATGATTGCCGATTAATGTCTGTCTAACAATATCAGACCAGCCTTTGCCGCTCGATTTATATCTTTCAGTTTTTATCCCCTTCCATGTAAAGTTGCCTTTGTGTTTGTATAGTTTGGTTTTATTTTCATTGGGCAATGAAGACTTTTTCTTTTTCCAATCACAGGTTATCGGAGTTTTTTTCTTTTCAGACATTAAAACCTTCACTCAAACACAATAACACTCTTCAAGGAATCCCTTGCCTCTGCCGTCAACCTGAATGCCTCGGCCGTCTTCTCTATCGGAAACCTGTGGGTAATGAGGTTTTCCGCCTTAACAGTTCCTTCTTTTAACAGGTCAAGTGCATCTGCTGTATCTGTCGGCCCACAAGAGTAACTTGTGACAATGCTTATATCTTTAAAGTATAACTCATTTAGGTTAATTGTTAGTCTTTCATCTGGTTTGACCGGGGTAAACATGATTAATGTGCCGCCCCGTCCTACGGAAAAAAGGCCGTCCCTGATTGCATCAGCGCTATTTGGCCCTACGATAACAATTTCAGATAGTTTACCACCGGTAATTTCTTTCAAGGCTTCATTGACAGTTATCTTTGAGACATCAATAACATCATCGAATCCCAGTTCCATGGCCCGATTAAGTCTGTAAGGAACCTTGTCTGCGCCGATTAACCTTCCTGCGCCATATCTCTTGGCAACGATTCCATTTAGAATACCCATAAAACCAAGGCCTATGACAAGCACTATATCGCCATTCATTACCTTAGCTCTTTTCAATCCTTTTATAACACAGGCAAGTGGCTCTATGAATGTGCCGTCCTCATAACTCAAGCCGTCAGTTAGATTTAGTGTATCGTTTTCAAGGTTTATCTCAGGGATGAGGATATACTCAGAAATGCCGCCAGGTATTATCTTTGTTTTTCCCCACATATCGCATTGAACATAGTCACCTCTTTTGCAATACTTACATGTAAAACACGGTGCGTGATGATGTGTAAAGACTCTATCTCCAGGTTTAAAGGAAGTGACTTCTTTCCCGACCTTTACTATCTCACCTGATGGCTCATGCCCTAGAACCAATGGAGCCTTCTTCTCTATATACCACGGCATGACATCACCTGAACATATCCCTGAGGTCTTTGTCTTAAGGAGGGCCTCCCTCGGACCTATCTCAGGAATGGGGATGTCTTCTATGCGGATGTCATTAAAACTGTAAAGTTTTGCAACCTTCATTTCGTTATCCCGTGCAACTCATTCGTATTGTCAAAATTAAACCACAGAGTTCACAGAGAGACTCTGTGCCCTTCGATCATGATTTCTGTTCCTTGTACAGCGTATCAAGTGGACTCTGGGGAGCGTTCGACATATTTCTTAGCACATGCGTATATACCATAGTCGTTTCGACATGCTTGTGGCCGAGGAGGCTTTGCACTTCCCTTATGTTAACCCCGCTCTGGAGAAGATGCGTTGCAAAGCTGTGACGGAGTGTATGAACAGAGGCATGCTTCGGTATGCCCGCCTTGCTCAACGCATTTTTTATCGAATCTTGTATTGCCGTATCGCTGATATGGTGGCGACCAACCTTTCCGCTGCGAGGGTCAACAGACAGCTTAGCCGATGGAAACACATACTGCCATGCCCATTCCTTTCCCATATTCGGATATTTGCGGCTCAGTGCATCGGGGAAAAATACCTCTCCGTATCCTTTGGTCAGATCATGCTCGTGCAAGGCTTTTATTTCTTTCAGATGCTCGCGCAGCTTCTCTTTGACCGCCGCCGGCAACACAGTCGAGCGGTCCTTGTCACCCTTTCCGCTTCGGACAAAAATCGTGTTTGCATCAAAGTCAATGTCTTTCACTCTTAATCGGGCAAGCTCCATAAGGCGCAACCCCGAACCGTATAGCAATTCGGCAATTAAAAGACTCCTGCCAAGCATATGGGCAAACAGGCTTTTTACTTCATCCACTGAAAATACAACCGGCAGTTTCTGCCCCCGCTTTGCGCGTACCGTGTTGCTGAGATCGCCGATTTCTTTGCCAAGCACATTACGAAAAAGAAATAGAATTGCATTGAACGCCTGATTCTGGGTTGAAGAAGAAACTTTCTGTTTTAAGGCAAGATGACTGATAAAGTTCTTGAAATCCTCTGCTGCAATATCAGATATTTTTTCCATCTTCCTTGTTTGCAGCGCATAGTTAAAGAATCGTTCTATCCATTGAAGATATGTCCTCTCTGTGCTGTAAGAATAATGTTTAAGCCTAATCAGGCGCTTGGTTTCCTTAAGTATTCCGGAAATATCATTTAAAGAAATTCCTGCAAAAAGCTTCGCACCTTCCTTTCCAAGATAATGGAAATAATAGAGTTTTATCGCATCTTCAGCCTGAAGGGGCTGCCAGTCAAGGATGCGTTTATCTGACCGTAAGACATCAAGAAATTCCAATACAGCAGATTCCACATATTCAGTTGCCTTGTAATCATGCTTCTGGGAAAACGCAAGAAACCTGCTGACCCAGTAGGCCAGAAAGGATATGTTTTTCTCCGGTGCAAGTTTTCGTTCCAGAAGGAACTTTTGAAATTGGGGGAGGAGTTCCATCCTGTCTTTGGACACTTTTTCCATATTTTACCTGTTTGCCTTTTTATCCATATTACCACAAAATACCAAGTTATGTATTTTTATTTTTCGATTTTAAATGATGTTTTCCCTTTATCCAACCCCTTAAATATGCTATATTGTCTTCATGAATTCTGAAAATAGCAAGTTGGT
>PEUB01000070.1:5109-13331 GCA_002780895.1 Nitrospirae bacterium CG02_land_8_20_14_3_00_41_53 | reverse complement strand
ATTACGAGGGGGGTCAATTTTATTTGCAGAAAAGGGGTCAAATGTGTTGACTATCTACACCTCTGAGGATTATCTGGACGCCATAAGAAAAATGACGCTTAAAACCCCTGTGAAAATCGGTGTTTAAAATCAAGCAATTATATCTATTCACTAAAATATGAACGTACTACTTCTTCTAAGTCTTTGACAGACTTATGTTTATTGCTGGCGAGTCTCTCACTCTTTTATGGAACCATGCACCTTATCGTTACGATTATCCGGCATCCCTAAAAATTAGCGCCTATCATCCCTTATCCAGGTTGCAAAGTTCAGTGAGAGGCCCCTTTATTGTCCCGCACGAGGTCATTCATGCCTCTACGTTCTTGAGCGGGGTCCTCTCGCCGTAATTAAAAAGTTTTATTCCATGTTCAGATATTTAGGATCAAAAAACTCCTTTTTCTTCATAAGTGTCCATGCTATTATCATCATCTTTGCTGAAAGCTTTACACGCATCTTCGTCTTTATGCCCTTTTCCTTTTCTCTGCCCCTTAGCTTATTTGTAAAGTATGCTATGAAATGTTTATCTTTGCTTGATGCAATCAGCGCTGCCTGGTATAAGGCATATCTGAGTTCTGATTTGCCCTTTTTGGATATAGATGGGGTTATGTTGTTAGAATTCTTTCCGCTTCTGCTTGCTGATAAATCAAGTCCCACCAGTTTCAACACCTGCGAGGCATTGTCAAAACGAAACGGATATCCGATTGCCCCAAGCGCCTTGGCTGAAATGTCCGGGCCAAACCCAGGTATGCTCAAAAGATATTCGTATTCAGAAAACTTTTCACATATAGTTTTTATCTGCTGCTGAGTATCTGCAATTGACATGCGTAGTTGTTCAAGTATTTTAACCATCATCCGGGCTTCGTACTCTACAGAGAGGCCACATTCACAGCCCATCGATTTAAATGCTCTCTGCCAAACAGTTGATAAACGCCTCTGTTGTGCCAGGGTTACTCCGCGTGTTTGTATCTTGCGCAGAAACTCATCATATTGCAGAGCTGATATTGCTGCCGGATCTAAACATGATTTCACTATCGCCAATCCCTCATTTACTCCCCAATTGCAGCATGTATCCATTTCAGGAAAGTATTGCGCTACCAGATGATTCCGTATCCGCATCCGTGTGCTATGTTCCAGTTTCTTTAGTTTCCTCTGAAATGACAAAAGATTCCTTAAATCACGCACCTCATGCCTTGGATGCTCATAGAATAGACATTTGCCCTGAGAGATAAGATCGGCAACATTGGCTGGGTCCTTTTTATCGTTCTTGTCCCACCGACCATCCAGCAACGACCTGTTCTTTTTTACCGCGTCTGTGGCTACCAATACCACTGCATAACCATTTTTGATCAGATATTCTCCAAGGGGTTTGTGGTAGTTCGCCGTTGGCTCCAGCCCGAAAACCACTTTCTTCAGGCCGTGTTGAACTTTCATGGCTTCAGCCTGTAAAAGAAGCCTCTCAAATCCATCTTTGTCGTTGTCAAAGATCAACCTTCTATACAGCGTCTCGCCGGTTGCTGTTCCGAAGAAGGCATTGTGCCTTTCCTTGGCTACGTCAATGCCTACTATAAGGTGCTTATCAGAGCCCCGTATGTCTTTTCTCAATTGACGGAATTCTGCCAGCCTGTTACAATTTTCTCGTTCCATTGGAAACCTCCTGTCTTAAGAATGTTTTGGTTGTCACCATTATTCTTAACAGGGGGTTTCCTTTTTTCATAGCTATTTTTATTTCTCTTCATATATTAAAATGGGGTAAAGTCACTCTTAGTTTTCCCATTATATAACGTTCTTGACTAATTAAACTAATGAGATTATGCTTTTTGAAAATTGAAGAGGGATAAGGAAAGGGATGCCGCGTCAAGCACGACTGGAAGCACCGGGAACACTCCATCATAAGGTAGGGAAAAAAGGGGACTTTGTTGATTAAGTTGACTTATTAGACGTAATTTATTGCAAAACTTCCGAATGCATGTTTCGAATGGTATCCATCATTTTTAATCGTATGCTCGCTCTGCAACTTTGCAGGTGTTATTCGCATCCTTTTAAAATGGTCTATTGCGTGTATTTGATAAAGAAGTCAATACGAACTTCATGGGGTCTGACTTGTTTATTGCAATTCTTATTTAATTTTACAAGTAACACTTATTTTGAAAGACAATCTTTCATCCTTTTCCAACTTACCCAATGAACGTCCCGTATTTAGACTTTTTCTCATATGTCTTATCGTGTGGGCCTATGTCCACAAACTTTATTGTTTCATCTGCACATTTATTGCAATCACTGCAGAGGACTATTTTATCATCTCCCTTTACCCTGCAAACTTTACAATACATATATATTATTAGAAACTTTTTCTTTACAGGGCAGCTATAATAACCCCTGAAATTACCTTTGAGCGGCTCGCCGATAGCAATTGGTTTTCCAATTATCATATCAACTTTTTTCTTTATTGCATCTTTTATGGAACTGTGTTTTTTCAGGGATTTAACAAATACATCGCTGAACACCACTTCCATCAAAAGACCTCATCATATTTAAACCATTTTATTTTTCCTGTCCTGATCCTTGAAATAGTATTTAAAAGACTTTCTTTAAAATCAGGGTCTGCAAGGATTATTTCGGTAGAGTTTTTCTCTTTGGTCCGCTTTAAATTTAATACAAACTGCGTGAAGATTTCGGATATTGTTGTTCGCTGTTCTTCTGCGTAAGTCTTGATATATTCTATTAAATCCTTATCTAATGTTATGTTAACCTTTCTTTTATACATCGTGTTTACCTCCTTTATGGATAATATACGCCTGTTATACGCTTATGTCAATGCCAATAGGGGTTCCAAACATATAGGGGCAGGTATTGTATTTTGATATCGGCTCATTTTTTACCAGCCTGCTTATGAACTAAAATATTGGGGTTGGGTTTCAATATTTAGCATTTCATTCATCATTTCCACCACATATTTACTTTAATCCTAACTGTTGTGGAGGAAAATCGATTACCTTGACCCGACCGAAAAGAACGCCTGTAGAAGTTCCTGGACTTCCGACGGGAAAATGTTATCATTCTTAAGCGATATTTCCATGTCCCCTTCTTTTGCCGGCACGCAGGATTTTATTCAGATAGGCAATTTTCTTTTCATAAGACTGCATTTCCTTTTCGTATTTTTTTCTCATTGCAAGCTTTTTTAATATCTCCTGCACTTCTCTATTAGATACGTGCTTGCTGATAACCTTCTCACCTTCGCGATATTTCAGATAATAGTAGGAATACACTTTGTAGCGCTTTTTTCGTTCGCTTATCGAACCTTTCGGAAGCTCAGATACAGACTTATCAAGACTGTCAAGCATCTCCTGGCAACGCTTAAGTTCATCGCGAAGCATACCGCTGGCGAAATTTTATCTAAGACAGAGAGGTACATCTTCTGCAATGAGAAATAGCGCGGAAGCGAGGAGGTTCCAAATTTATATTTAAAATAAAGAAGGCGGGCTATATGCCCGCCTTCTTTTCGTAAAATATAATGATCTGACTTTTTACTGCGTCGGTGGATAAACGCTTATCTGTAGTCTTGCCCTGTCTTTCCTCTCAAAGGTGACCATACCGTCGACCTTGGCAAAAAGGGTGTCGTCACAACCTTTACCGACATTCATCCCTGGATGAAATTTCGTACCCCTCTGCCTTACAAGTATATTTCCTGCACGGACAAACTGTCCGCCAAACCTTTTAATCCCCAGGCGTTTTGACTCGCTGTCACGCCCGTTTCTTGAACTCCCTACACCTTTTTTATGTGCCATCTTTATCCTCCAAAAACTATTTCTTTAATCTTCAAAGATGTATAAGGCTGCCTGTGTCCTCGTAGTTTCCTGTAACCCTTCCGGGGTCTCTGCTTATACACGATTACCTTACGTGCCTTCCCTGTATCCTCAACCGATGCTATAACTTTAGCTCCGCTAACATAAGGCGCCCCACATATGCTATCGTCTTCCTTAGTAATCATAAGCACCTTATCAAGAATAAACTCAGCCCCTCTTTCCAGAGAAAGTTTTTCTACCTTTATGGTTTTACCATGAGAAACCTTATACTGTTTCCCCCCATTTTCAACTATTGCATACATAATCACCTCAAAAATAAATTAACATAATCATCAAAAGAAAAACAAGTTCAGATTTAATCTGATGTTACCAGCCTACGCTTATCTAATGACAATTCCTGCATAGCCAACAACATGGTCATAATCTCCGCTAACCTCTGCTGACGTGGAATACTTTACAAGCCTTGCAGACTGAGCACCAAGTGCCTTTGCAGCAAATAACATTGTTGTAACGGGCAGATAACCACACATGGATATCCTTTCCTTTAACACTATTTCATACAGTCCCTCAGGATCAAGAGACAGTATCCTATCTATAGCTTTCCCATCCTTCTGTCTCGCGACATCGTCAGGCACGTAATGGCTCATATCCGAACTTGCTATTATAACAACAGGATAATTAGCACCCTTTACCGCCCTTGCTATACCCTCTCCAAGCATTCTGCATTCATCGATAGAGGCTGAGAGCATAATGATTGGTACAATCTTTGTCTTTTTAGAGAAACATACAATGAAGGGGAGCTGGACCTCAAGTGAATGTTCAAACATGTGTGCCTGACTGTCCTTAGTTACAATGGATAAGTCCATAGCAATCCTGTAGGAAATCTTTTCATCTATCTGTAAAACCCCTGTCGGTATCTCCCACTCGCCGGATTCCATCAAGGATATCTTTGCTCCAAGCCCTGTATGATTTGGTCCTATCATGACAAATGTCTCAGGAAAATCTATTTCAGAATAAACAGCCCCTGCAACAGGGCCTGAATATATCAAGCCTGCATGTGGAGAAACAATGCCTATTACCTTTTCCTTCTTTGCTTTTCTGTCTATATATTGATCAACCTGATGAGTCAACTTAGATGCGATACCATAATAAAATTGCCCTGCAACAGCCGGAGACCTTCTCAAAATGCCTCCTCTTCTATATCCTGATATCCTTTGTCGGCTCTATTGAAAAACCTTGTATAACTTGAAATAAACGATAAAGGGACTGTGATACCAGCAGGTCCATTTCTCTGCTTAGATATATCTACCTCTGCTTGTCCCTTATTGGCAGGATTATCCTTATTATAAATCTCATCCCTGTAAAGAAAGAGTATAACATCAGCATCCTGTTCAATCGCACCTGATTCTCTGAGGTCAGCTAACATGGGTTTTGGAGGTCTGCGCTGTTCAACACTTCTGTTAAGCTGGCTAACTGCAATAACCGGAACACTTAATTCCTTGGCCAGTGCCTTAAGTGAACGAGATATATCTGATATCTCCTGTTCACGCCTTTCGAAACTTCCCTTTCCCCTCATCAACTGAAGGTAGTCTACCACCACAAGGCTGAGCCCATGCTCCATTTTTAACCGCCTTGCCTTTGCCCTCAGCTCAAGAACAGTGATACTTGATGAATCATCTATAAAAATTGGCGCGCCTGTAAGTTTACTTGCTGCACCTGTTAATTTATGCCAGTCCTCTTTTTTTATAAACCCTTTTCTGATACTATTAGAGTTCACCATCGCCTCAGCACAGAGCATCCTGAATGCAAGTTGTTCTTTTGCCATCTCAAGGCTGAATATAGCGACAGGCTCTCTCAACTCAAGGCCAACATACTGGGCAATATTAAGGGCAAATGCTGTCTTTCCCATCGAGGGTCTCCCGCCAACAACTATAAGGTCACCTCTTTGAAAGCCTGTAGTTAGGTCATCAAGGTCTCTGAAGCCCGAAGGGACACCTGTTATTGTCTCTTTTTTATCATAGAGACGTTCGATCATCTCGAAACTATCTTTGATAACCTCTTTTAAGGTTACAAATGATGCCTTAACCCTCTTATCAGAGATGTCGAAGATTGATTTTTCTGCATAGTCTACAAGATCTTCTGCATCAAAATTGCCTTCATATACCCTGCTGGCAATCTCAGTTGCAGACATTAGAAGCCCTCTCAGAAGAGCTTTTTCCCTGACTATCTTTGAATGATATTTTATATTCGCTGCAGTCGGAACCATATTCACAAGGGATGAAAGATATGACAAACCCCCGACAGCCTCCATCTCATCTTTCCTTTTAAGATAATCCGTCAGGGTTATCATATCTATTGGTTCACTCTTTTCAAAAAGTTCTATCATTACATTAAATATCTTTCTGTGGGATGGTTTATAAAAATCTTCAGGGTCGAGTATCTCCAATGCCTTGGGCAATGCGTCGTTATCTATAAGTACAGCGCCCAGGATAGACTGTTCCGCCTCTAAATTCTGAGGAGGCAGCCTATCCAGATTTAGATCAATCTCTTTCATTCCTCAACTACCTGTATATTAACTTGTGTTGATATTTCAGGATGTATTTTTACATTTACAGAGTATGAGCCAAGCCTCTTTATAGGTTCATCAAGGGAAATCTTCTTTTTGTCTATCTCGATCCCTTCATTTTGAAGCAGTTCGGCAATATCCATGGTTGTTACAGAGCCAAATAGTTTTCCCTCCTCACCGGCCTTTGCTTTAATTACTAATGTTATAGTCGAAATTTTATTTAACAGGTCCTGCGCCGAAACTTTAATCTTTTTTGCATTATCCTGTATAATCCTTTTTTGATGCTCCATGGATTTTATATTTTTAGTATTAGCCTCGATAGCAAGTCCCTTGGGCACCAGATAATTCCTTGCATATCCGTCAGCTACCTCTACAATCTGACCCATCTTTCCTATGTTCTTGACGTCGTCTTTAAGTAACACTTTCATTCAGGATCTCCTTTTAAAAAAAATTACTTAGGTATAGTATAACATGGATTTAAGTTACAAAATCTTAAATGGCACAGGGATAAAGGTAAGGACAAATATCACAAGCGCAAGCCATCCAATAAATCTTCTCTTAGTATCTAAGGGAACCTCCCAGTAAAGGAGGGGTGGATGTCTAAGCCCGAGGATTAATAATAAAACAGCCCATACAGCCCATCCCGCCCATAATAATAGACCAAGGGGAACCATTATGACTACAAGTAATTTTGAAAGATGGATATGTTTCTCACCTAAGAGTGCATAAGCAATATGGCCGCCGTCAAGCTGCCCAACAGGTATAAGATTCAAAGATGTTACAAAAAGCCCGACCCATCCGGCAAAGGCAATGGGATGTAAAAGAATATCATGGCCAGGCGGCGTTATCCCCAATACTATCCTGGAAAGAAAAGAAAAGAGAATTGAATCACCAAAGCTCGGTATACCTTCAGTTAGAGTAACCTTTATAATCTCAGAGTTATTAAGACCGATGACAGTGGCTATCACAGAGACAATAAAGCCCACTATAGGCCCTGATGCACCAATATCCACGAGGGCTTTCCTTGTAATAATGGGGGATTTCATCTTGATGAATGCCCCAAATGTACCGATAATTGTAGGGGCAGGTATAAAATACGGTAGTGTAGCCTTTATTTTATGTTTCTTTGACGCAAAATAATGTGATAATTCATGGCTTAGGAGGATTGTCATTAGAGTCATAGCAAATGGAAGCCCCTTATAAATCTTTTCTGGTTCTTTCAAGGGGTCTATACCACTCAGAAATGCACCCGCAATCAGTGTAGAAAACAGTGTGAGAATAAAAAGAAAAAAATGCAAAAAAGGGAACTTCTTCATACTTAGCAGCCTTCCCTGTGAATTCTACTTTTCTTCAAAAGATGCTGAATTTAAGATACTTCTTTGGATGTTCTTTGACGTCTTTGATTAGTTCTTTGAACTCTGTTACGGAATTTTTCAGTTCTACTAAAGTATCCTTCATTTCTCTGTTAAGTTCCTTGTCTTTAACCAGACTTCCTGCCACACCCTCGCCTGCGTCTATTTTTTCTAAAATTAAAGATAGTTGTTTTGATGCCGTATTAAGGTTTTCATATAATTGCGGGTCCTCAGCAAGTCTCCTGAGAGTTCCCTGTCCCCTATTTAGTTTACTGCTGAATTCTTCCAGCGATGAAGTGGTATTCAGCAGTTTATTGTAGAGAGAAGGGTCTTTCATAAGCAATTTCATGGTGCCTTCTGACTCTTTGAAGTCCTTTACTATCCCGGATAGTGTTTTTGTAGTCTCTCTCAGATTATCATAAATTGAAGGGTCTTTTAGAAACTTCGCAATTGTACCTTCAC
>PEUB01000070.1:0-5078 GCA_002780895.1 Nitrospirae bacterium CG02_land_8_20_14_3_00_41_53 | reverse complement strand
CCCAGAAGTCCCATGGTAAGAACACTGGCCTGTGAGTCTTTTTTAATAAACTTCATTGCACCTCTATTGACTGACATTGTGACTAAGGTACCATATTCAGGGTTTAGGTCTATGCTTTTTACAGATCCTATCTCAATTCCCGAAATCCATACAGGAGATCCCCTTCTCAATCCTCTTGCATCCTTGATCTGCGCCTTTATCTGCACCTTCGGTGAGAATATATCCTGGATATTCCCTGCAAAAAATACGGTTATAAATAGCGTTAAAAGGGCAAGGGTAATAACTATGCCAACCTTTAATTTTGCCCACATAAGCTGTTTTTTCATGTCAAACATCTCTGCCTCCTATATAATTCAGCATATTTTTATATATTTAATTCGCTTATGAACATCTGGATTTCAGAGACCGTTGAATGTAAAAGCTTATCTCTGTCACCATCAAATATTATCATACCTTCCTTTAAAAACATGAACCTATTTGCTACCTTGATTGCATCTAAAACCTTATGAGTAACAATAACAAGACCTTTTCCATTTTTACACAAATCGAGAATAAGTCTGCATATATTGTCCGCATTTATAGGGTCGAGACCTGTTGTTGCTTCATCATAAAGGAACATCCTGGGTTCAGAGGCAGCAAGTGACCTTGCGATAGCAACCCTCCTGTGCATGCCTCCACTCAACTCATCAGTCATGAGTTCCATTGCATGTTCCACATCTACGATCCTGAGTATTTCTCTCACCTTCCGGTCTATCTCATCTTCGGATAGTTTAGAATATTCTCTTAAACAGAACGCCACATTTTCCTTCACATTCAGGGAATCAAAAAGAGCCCCTTCCTGAAAAACAATGCTGAATTTCATCCGTACTTCCCTGAGATCTTCTTCTGTTTTGCTGGTAATATTTTCGCCATCAATGACTATTTCTCCAGAATCAGGTCTTACAATGCCCAGAATCAGTTTGAGTATGGTAGTCTTACCCTCTCCGCTTCCTCCAAGGATTGCAACCCTCTCATTTTCATTGATGGAGAAACTTACATCTTTTAGAACCTGCTGGGTATTATATGAAAACCAGACCTTATCAAATACAATCATACTGAAAATCCTAACGCATAAAGTAATACTCTTGTGAGTATAAAATCGGAAACTATAATCATTACAATTGATATAACAACAGCACTTGTGGTGGATCGTCTAAGACCTTTTGCCCCACCCTTTGTTGATAATCCCATATAACAACTTATGCATGCTATAAGATAACCAAAGATGAATGGTTTGGCAGCACCTGCAAAAACATTCTCAAAGGTCAAGACATCCCTGATCGAACTCCAGTAAACGGTACTACTTTGATGGCTAACAAACACTGCTATATAGTAACCACCGAAAAGAGAAATCGCATCGCCTATAATTGTAAGGGCTGGCAGCATTATGATAGAACTCAGTATCCTCGGTGTAACAAGCTTTTTCATTGGGTCCACTCCAAAAACCCTCAGTGAGTCTACCTGATGCCCGAGGATCATTGAACCCAATTCAGAAGCCATTCCAGAACCAACTCTTCCTGCAAAGACCAGTGCAGCAGTGACAGGGCCTATCTCTCTTATAATGGAGATGCCGACAATCTTACCTGTATACATCTTAAGTCCGAGCCTTGAGAGTTCAGCGGACAACTGCAGCGAAAGAGCCATCCCTATAAAAAGGGAGACGAGAAATACGATAAGGAAAGAACCTGCGCCTGCATAGTCCATTTGTTCGACCATGTCTTTAAAATAAAAGGGTTGCTTAATCGTCCCTAAAAACCCGCGGATAGAAAACAGGTAAAAATCTTGAAGATCACTTATTAATTCTTTTATCTTAATTGTTCCCATTGTATAAAAGCTATTCTACTCATATCTTAATGCATCTATAGGGTCAAGGAGTGAAGCCTTGTATGCAGGATAAAATCCAAAGAATATTCCCACCAGCCCGGAAAAACCGAAGGCAAGAAGAATTGAAAAAGGCGATATGACTGTGGACCATCCTGCAAGAACCGATAGTATTTTTGAACCGGATACGCCAACGATAATCCCAACTATTCCTCCGACTAATGATAAAGTGAGCGCCTCGATTATGAACTGCAGCCTTATGTCCCATGTTTTTGCGCCTATAGCCATCCTTATCCCTATCTCCCTCGTCCTCTCTGTCACAGATACGAGCATGATGTTCATAATCCCGATTCCTCCAACAAGAAGAGAAACTGATGCTATGGCTCCGAGCAATAAAGTCATCACCTTCGTAGACTGTTCTGCAGTCTCCATAATCTGGGTAAGATTCCTGACAGTGAAATCATTCTCCTGTTTTTGGCCAATGTGGTGTCTCTGCCTGAGCAACTCATTTATCTGTTTTTCGGCAGGCGCTAAGTCTTCTGTACTCTTAGCCTTTACCATCATTATCCTAACCATTCCGGGGAACGTTGTCCCAAAAAGTTTTTTTTGTGCTGTTGTCACAGGAACATAAATAGTATCGTCCTGATCCTGCCCATGGGCAGACTGACCTTTTTTTGTCAGGACACCGATAACGGTAAATGGAACCTTTTTGATCCTTATAATTTGACGCACCGGATCCATATCTCCAAAAAGGTTGTCCACAACAGTCTGTCCCAATAAACATACCTTTGTAGCGCTTTTTACGTCCTGCTGAGTAAACGGTCTGCCGGATGCAAGAGACCAGTCCCTGACTGACAGCATACCAGGAGTCGTTCCTACAACCCCTGTTGACCAGTTCTGGTGTCCATAAACAACCTGTGCAACTCCGTTGAGAATAGGTGCAACATCTTGGACTGCAGGGCATTCTTTCTGAATGGCCTCTGCATCTCCCATGGTAAGAGTAGGTTGGGTGCCTGCACCCATCCTGACTCCCCCTGCTGTAGTTGCTCCAGGAAGAATTATTAGGAGATTGCTTCCCATGCTCGAAATCTGCTCGGCTATTTTCTTACTTGCTCCGGTACCTACAGCAAGCATGGCAATAACAGCGCCAACGCCGATAATGATTCCTAACATTGTGAGTGCTGAACGCATCTTGTTGACCTTTAATGCCCTGAATGATATTCTTAATGTTGAAGGTATGTTGATCACAGCCTCTCCTTTTGTTCATCAGCAATAATACGTCCGTCCAGGAATTTTATTATCCGCCTGCTGTAAGCAGCTATGTCATTTTCATGGGTTACGAGTATTATCGTAATGTTTGATTCAGTATTCAGTTTTACAAAAAGCTCCATTATCTCGGCGCTGGTCTTTGAATCGAGATTCCCTGTGGGTTCATCCGCAAGTATTATAGGAGCGTCATTCACAAGTGCCCTGGCTATTGCAACCCTTTGCTGCTGGCCGCCTGAAAGCTGATTGGGATGATGGTCTTCTCTCCCTTCAAGACCTACGCCTTTGAGTACCGCCATTGCCCGCTGCCTTCTTTCTTTAACAGAAATCCCGCCATAAAGCATAGGGAGTTCGACATTTTCAATTGCTGATGCCCTCGGAAGCAGGTTGAACCCCTGGAAGATAAAGCCTATTTTTTTGTTCCTTATGCCGGCAAGTTCATCCCTTTCAAGATTACCGATATCAATATCCTCTAAAAGATATTTACCATTGGTCGGTTTGTCAAGGCATCCCAGTATATTCATGAAAGTAGACTTGCCGGAGCCTGAAGGACCCATTACTGCTGCAAATCCACCTTTTTTTATTGTTAAAGACACACCGCTGAGTGCGTTCACATTGATATCACCAAGACTGTAGACCTTCGTTATTCCCTGTGCCTCAATAATTGCCACGTTAGAACATCCTTGGCCCTGAAGGCGTTTGTGTCTTTGACTTTGTGAGAGATTCGACTATCAGTTCCTGTCCCTCTTTGATCCCGCCTGATACAAGCTCAGTATAATTCCCGTCACTTATGCCTATTGAAATCGGTAAGCGTTTTAGTTTCCCTTGTTCGAGTATCCAGACTCCAGAGCCTTTTGGCTGCACCGCGGTCTTACCCTTTTCAGCAGGCTTGAATCTTAAAGCAGCATTCGGAATCTTCAACACATCCTTTTTTATTGATACGATTATAGATACATTGGCAGTCATACCGGGCTTGAGTTTAAGCTCAGGATTGTCCACGTTGATCACTACATCATACGTGACGACATTCTGGACTGTTATCGGGGCATTCCTGATCTGCCATACCCTGCCTTTAAAAGTAATGTCTGGATAGGCATCTACGGTAAATTCAACATCCTGTCCGACCTTTATCTTCCCTATATCCGCCTCATCCACACTCGTATCAATCTGCATCTTTGTAAGATCCTGTGCAATTGTAAAAAGTGTTGGTGTCTGAAAGCTGGCAGCAACAGTTTGCCCAACGTCCACATTTCTCGATACGACAATCCCATCTACGGGAGACACTATCTTCGTGTAACGAAGGTTTGTCCCGGCAAGATTTAAGGCTGCCTCTGTCTGGGCAACCTGAGATTTTGCTGCGATTACCGAAGCATCTGCAGTTTCATAGTTTGTTTCTGCTGTATCGAGATCACTCCTCGCTACAAGATTTTTTGAGAATAGCTCCTTATTCCTGTCCATTGTCCTCTTTGCATCAACAAGTGTTGCCTTGGCTTTCTCCAGATTTGCTTTAGCCGAAAGGAGATTTGCCTTTGCCTGATTCACCTGTGCCTCAAATAGAGCCGGATCTATCCGGGCTATCAGCTGACCTTTCTTTACAGGAGAATTGAAATCCACATATAATTTTTTTATCGTGCCTGATACCTGTGTGCCCACAAGGACAGTGGTCACAGGGTTTACAGTGCCTGTGGCGGTAACTGCCATTTCTATATCGCCTCTGATAATCTTATCAGTTCTGAATTTCGGTTCATTTCCATTGCCCCTGAATAAAATAAATCCGGCAATAGCAATGACAATAAGTATTCCGCTAATAATGACTATTTTTTTCATCGTATCCCCATCGCTTTCTCAAGGCTTGCCTGTGAGACCTTATAATTATAAAGGGCCTGAATATAAGACAGCTTTGCGTTCGACAGCAATACCTCCGCATCGGTGACCTCGATGGGATTTCCAAC
>PEUB01000018.1 GCA_002780895.1 Nitrospirae bacterium CG02_land_8_20_14_3_00_41_53 | reverse complement strand
AATCTCTTGGTTACATTTTAAATGTCTCATCAATACTTCACATAGTTACCTTTTTATATGGCTTGACAGGGCTTCCTGATATTCATCCCATAACTTTTGTTTAGCTATCCCCATATCAATAAAATCCCATGGCAGGATTTCATTAAATTCTCTTTTCCTGAAGATATAGGAATCCTTGTTTATTCCAGCTTCCTCTGCTGCCATTATCCAGTCCTGAACCTTTGGCATCACTTCGAGTACTTTGGATACCCGTCTGTCTCCCATAGAAAATAATCCCTGCATATATGCATATTTGGGAACATCATGAAATACCTTAACACCTTTAACAGGAAGAAGACCCTTCTTTATTATCTTAAGCCTTTCTTTAACCTCTGTTAGAGTCTCCATCCGATGCCACTGGAAAGGCGTAAATGGTTTTGGAACGAAGGTGCTGATGCTTAATGTGATGTAGCCTTTTGCTGAAACATTTCTTATCTTTTTTACAAGATTAACTATACCATCTATATCTTCTCTTGTTTCTGTAGGAAGGCCTACCATAAAATAAAGCCTAAGGGTTTCAATGCCTCCGGAAAAAAGGAGCTCTGAAGTATAGAGTATATCCTCCTCTGTAATACTTTTGTTAATAACCTTCCGCAGCCGCTCCGTCCCTGCCTCAGGTGCAATCGATACGCTCTTATGACATTTCATAAGACTCACTAATTCAGCGCTCTTTGAGCTTGCCCTTAGTGAAGTAATTGAAAAATCCACCTCAGGGATTTTCAGTACATCCTTGATATATGGATAATCCGAAAGTGAAGGACCTATGAGGCCTATCCTTTTTGTTCTGGTCAGGGCCATTTGAATCTCATCTTCAATCGCCTGCAAATCTTTTTTCCTCGGAGGATTGTATATTTTACCAGCCACGCAGAACCTGCAGTTCCATGGACATCCTCTCATTGCTTCAATTAGATACATTTCAGAGAATTCTGTCTCGGATGTAATAATTGGTGTCATAATTTTTGATGTTGATATATCTTTTAAGTAACGCCTTCTTATACTTTCTGGTGCATTTTCTAATTGGTGCCTTCCTGATATTTTTCCTTCCGCATCGTAAGATATACTGTAGAATCTTGGGGTATACAGACCCTCTACAGTCATAGATTTTTTCAAAACCTCAGACCTGTTTATGGAGGACTTATAAACTTCAAGAAATTCAGGCAGCATCTCATCTGCCTCGCCTATAAAACATATGTCAAAAAAATCAGCAACAGGCTCTGGATTAAAAAATGCGCATACGCCGCCCATAATGATTAACGGATGATGGGAATTCCTATCTGAACTTCTCAGAGGAAGCCTTGATAACTCAAAAATTCTTACGATATTCGGGTAATCATTCTCAAAGGAAACCGAAAATGCAACAATGTCAAAGCGGTTAAGGGTTCTCTTTGATTCCATTGAAAAAAGTTCTGTATGTGTCCTGACATATTCATCAATGTCCTTATCTTCAGGAAGAAAGACCCTCTCACATACAATATCTCTCATGCTGTTCAGAATCCCATAAATCCCCTGAAACCCAAGGTTGGACATTCCGACATGGTATGTATTCGGATAAACAAGGGCAACATTAATCCTCCCCCCAGGGTCTTTATAAACAGTCCCTTTCTCTTTGGATAACAGAGAGTCTATATTTTCTTGAAGCTTACGGCTCACATCATCACCAACACACTCATCATAGCTATTGACCATATTATGTCAAGCGGAAGCTGTAGCTCGCATGTGGAATCTAAGAGCAGGTCTGCCCTCGGTGGGAACTCCTCGTCCTTAAACCATAGAATCAGTGTCACAGGTATCCTGGGCATGGGAAGAAGTTTTATTGAGGCATCTCCGTAATTCAATACCTCTGCACAAAGTTCTATGCCTCTTTTAATAAAAGATTCTTTATCATCCTCATATCTTTTTGCCACACTCTCTAAGGGTAGAACATGGCTTCCTCTAAAGAACATCTCTCCACCTTTTATGTTGTTTAGTTTTATAAGCCTTCCTGTATGCGGGATGTCCTTTGCATTAATCATGTACCATAGACAGGAATGGATAAAAAAATAACTATACTTTGTAATAATGGTTTCTCCTATAGAAGTAAGGCTTTTGATAACCATTTCTTCAGGGCTGACAGAAAAATCCGTACAGAATGATCTTAATATGTAACAGCCACCTTTTTCATCGAATGCTGCAGATGCATTCCTGCAAACAACTGAAGGGTCAAGTCCTCTTAGTATCTCCCATGCCTTTTCTTCCCCGGGAGAAATCATTGTATATGATAACACATTGGTTACCTTTCAACCGGGCGGCAGGAATTCTCGGCGAAATTGAAAACACTTGAGATTGCTTCGCTCCGCTCGCAATGACAAGAAAAATTTTCGTAATTCGTCATTGCGAAGGGCCTTATCCTGAAGCAATCTCCTCCCTTTTCACCGAGGATTGCTGACCGGGTGGATTCACGCTTTTGATTTAAATCCTATTCCTATATACTAAAAACATGAAGTGCAAAAAATGTGGGGGTGGAATAAAGCTGGTCATTAGTTGTAGGACTGTTACCTTAAACTGCATGGACTGCGGGAAGATATTCTCCGTAAAAGAATATATTGATGAAATAGATGATGAGATGTTGGAACGGATATCCCTTCGCCCCTGTAACAGGGTTTAAATTATTTTTTCTTGACATACTGCAGTATTTAAAATAAAATTATCTTATAAAATGTAAATTTATAATTATCATATCTTTTAAAAACATAAAGGGAGGGTATCTAATGAAAAAAGTTTCGGTTATCCTGTTGATGGCAATAAGCTTTATTGCTTTAGGGTTGTTTGGGAAAACGTATTCTGAGGAGATTAAAAAAGAAGACTGTTTTTTCCTGTCCGGTCTGCATTACACAGCTAAGGGGATGGCTTACTGGTATGACAAAACCAATGGCGGCTTAGAAACGATTACCGGCGTTCCATATTCAAAACTTGGCTGTCAGAATTGTCATGTATCTTCTTGTGACGTCTGTCATAAAATCGGGACAAATGGAAAAGCCTCATACTCTGCAAAAGCGGCTCGTAACCAGGAGACTTGCCTGCATTGTCATAAGCGGGAGGCGTCCATTATGCAGATCGACAAGTCAGAAAATAAACCTGATGTCCACTTTGGAAAAGGCATGCAATGTATGGATTGCCATTCTGCAAAAGATGTTCATGGCGACGGAACTGAATATAACTCGATGAAACAGCCGGGTGTTCTCGATGCCAAATGCGAAAATTGCCACAAGACCATTACATCAAGCGTCTCGCATAAAATCCATCGAGATAAGCTTGGCTGTGAATCCTGTCATGTGCGCCATGTCGCCAGTTGTTCCAACTGCCACTTTGAAACGCTTGTTAAAGAGGGTAAGCGTGTTGCCATCCCACTTTCAGGCTGGGTTTTTTTGATGAATTATAACGGCAAGGTTACATCAGCGAATATGCAGACATTTGTAGTAAAAGATAATAAAACATTCCTGATGTTTGCCCCGCAGTTCAGCCACTCTGTTATGAAAGAGGGAAGGAAATGTGTTGATTGCCACGATACCGAGAATGTAAAGCAAGTTGAAAAAGGTAAGCTTAATATGACCTGGCTCGAAAATAAAGGAGTGAAACAGTCAAAGGGTATTATCCCTATAGTTGAAGGTGTGACATATGATTTTGTATATCATGATTATCAAAACGGGAAATGGGTGCCTATCGAGAATCCTGAGGCGCCTGTACTGCATTATGCCGGATACGGCACACCGCTTTCAAAGGAGCAATTGAAAAAGTTAGCAATGCCTATGGGGGGGAAATAGTAAGATTAAAAGTAATCCCCCTTAATCCCCCTTTAGCAAAGGGGGATTAAGGGGGATTTGTTGAACAATATTTTTACCCGCTAATTCAGCCTTCCTTCCTGTCTTAATTTATTTACTATCTCCTGTATCTTTGGTAAGACCTCGAGTGTTGCTTTTTCACCCTCGAGTGTGGCCTCATGCCTCTTTGAAAAATCAGCACCCCCTATATAACCGACCTTTGGTTTTATTACGACATCTGCTTTTGCAAGCTGGATAGCCGAAAGTTTTGAATACATAATACTTATCGACTGAAGAATTGTATCAATTGTCCCTTTTGGGACAGATTCATCAACATCACTTGATATATCTACGGCTATGACTACATCGGCCCCGAGCCTTCTTGCCGCCTCTACAGCTACAGGACTTACAACCCCACCGTCAACATACATCCTTCCTGAAATATTCACGGGCCTGAAAATTCCCGGGATTGAGCAGCTTGCCCTAACAGCAGTACCTGTATTGCCGCTTCCAAATACAACTTCTCTGCCGCTCTTAATATCGGTTGCAACAGCATAAAAAGGAATCTTCAACTTTTCCATCGGCGTATTTTCCAGCATACGATTTATAAATCCTTCGAGCCTTTCTCCTTTTATGAAACCGTTATCAGGGATTGTTAAGTCAATAATCTCATCTTTTTCTATGGCGAAGGATAGCCTCTGAAGTTCAAATGCATTATATCCATAAGCATAAAGAGAACCGACAAAACTCCCTGCACTTGTGCCGATTATCATATGTAAAGGGATTTTATTAGATTCAAGTATCTTTAGCACTCCTATATGTGCAAATCCTTTAGAGGCTCCTGCACCAAGAACTATGGCAATTTTGGCCGGTTTCGGAGGCGGCTGAATCTCCCTCGGAGCACAGGAGAAAATAAAGATGAGAACCAGTAAAGATAGTGTAATTCTTAATCCTTTATTCATAGCGAACTCTGTTTCAATGATTAGTTCTTAAAAATGCACACACCCCCAGCCCCTCTTGATAGAGGGGAGTTTACCTCTTTTTTCCCCTCTAATAAGAGGGGATTAAGGGGTGTGTCATGTAAAATATTCTGTAATACAATCCTGGAAACTTATATAATTTTTAAAGATATTTAAAGATTAATAGCATATATTATTTTCTCTTTCTACTATATTACATAAAAATAATCTTTCTGTGTCTCATTTGTCAAAAATAGATTGCGAGGAGGTCGCAATTCTTCCATCCCGTCGTCATTCCTGCTTGTCGTCCCGAATGCTTTCAGGATTTCTGATTACACGGCGCAATTCCGAATCTATTGAAAAGAAGACGAAGGTGCTACAATTAATTGTATGAACATTGTAACTGAGTCCCCAAGTCAGATAAAAGCACGAATAGGTGTTATGCCCCAGGATGATAATCTTGACCCTGATCTTACAGAGTTAGAAAACCTGATTGTATATGCAAGGTATTTTGATATATTTAAAAAAGATTCTGTACAAAAAGAAATAAAAAATTATATTCCATAGATAAATCCATACGGTCTGTTAATAGAAGTATGGTATAGTCTGAATCAGTAGTACGAAATGTCTTCTTAGAAGAAACCCTTGGCCTACGAGGTCTGCCAGATGAACCCCTGTGGTAAATCTCTATAAGGCCCAGAGCATCTTTGGTAAGGCAGGAAGAAGGGTACCATTTGTACCTTCTTTAACCCAGAAACCTGTTGAATAGCCCGAAGGCTTGTAACAATGAAGAGGTATTCACAATTGTTTAGGTTGTTAAAATCTAATCAAAGTACTGTCCATTGCTGGGGTAAAAAGAGCCTCTCGTATGTCATTAGCGCAAATCTGTCTGTCATCCCTGCAATAAAGTCACACACCACACGATGCGTATTTATCTTTTTTTCAGTTGGTACATCAATAGATATATCTTCGATATGCTCAAGGTAGTAGGCATATAAATCACGCAAAATCTTTTTTGCCTTTTTGAATTCTTTAATTATCTTGTCGCTTTCATAGACATGATCAAAGAGAAAATCCCTGAGCATATATGTGGCAGATGAAACATCATCACTCATGCAGAGCTCTTCAAGGTCAGTTCCTATTGAGTGGTATATAAGGTCTTTTACCATCGTGTCTATCCTTTTTGAATGGGTATCGCCGAGAACCTTGGTAATCTTTTTTGGTATGTCCGCCTTCTTAATAACACCAGCCCTCATCGCATCGTCAAGGTCATGGTTTACATACGCTATGATATCAGAGACGCGCACTACCTGACCCTCAAGTGTATCTGCCCTATCTGCCTTGTTCTCGGGGATTATAAGCCCCTTTCCCTTTGAGTGCTTGACTATCCCATTTCTTACCTCATAGGTAAGATTCAACCCCTTACCGCCCTGTTCAAGGAAATCAACAACCCTGAGACTCTGTTTATAGTGTTCAAACCCTCCGGGGTGTATCTCTCTCAAAATAGCCTCACCTGCATGGCCGAATGGCGTATGCCCAAGGTCATGGCCTAATGCTATTGCCTCTGTTAAATCTTCATTCAATCTTAATGCCCTTGCTATTGTCCTTGCTATCTGTGATACCTCAAGCACATGAGTAAGGCGAGTTCTGTAATGATCACCCTTTGGTGCAAGGAATACCTGGGTCTTGTGCTTTAGTCTCCTGAAAGACTTTGAATGTATAATCCTGTCTCTATCCCTCTGAAAGCATGCCCTGATTTCTCCTTCTTTTTCAGGCCGTAACCTGCCTTTGCTCTGTGAGCTCAGGCAAGCCCCTGGATGCAAGGTCTTCTTTTCAATCTCCTCTGTTTGCTCACGAATGGTCACGGAATTTACTTTATTACCTCCACTCCCATATATGGCCTGAGTACTTCAGGGACAATCACACTTCCGTCCTTCTGCTGGTAATTTTCGAGGACCGCCACAAGTGTGCGGCCTATAGCAAGGCCGGAGCCATTCAGTGTATGGACAAATTCTGTACCCTTTTTCCCTTCTCTCTTGAATCGTATATTCGCTCTTCTTGCCTGGAAATCAGTAAAATTCGAGCAAGAGGAAATCTCCCTGTGCTTCTGCTGGGCCGGAAGCCATACCTCAAGGTCATATGTCTTTGAAGCAGCAAACCCTAAATCCCCTGTACAAAGAGCTACGACTCTATATGGAAGTTCTAATTTTTGAAGAATATCCTCAGCATCCTTGGTCAGAGATTCAAGTTCGTTATAAGAGTCTTCCGGTTTTACAAATTTAACAAGCTCTACCTTATTGAACTGATGCTGTCTGATAAGACCTCTTACATCCTTTCCATATGAGCCTGCTTCGCGTCTAAAACAGGGTGTATATGCAGTGTAATAAATTGGCAGATCTTTCTCGCTCAGTATTTCATCTCTATGTATATTTGTTACCGGCACCTCTGCTGTTGGTATAAGATAGAACTCGGGATCAGCTATTCTGAAAAGCTCCATCTCGAATTTCGGTAATTGTCCAGTACCTGTCATACTCTCTCTGTTGACAATAATCGGTGGAAAGACCTCCTTATACCCCTTCGATGTATTCAGATCCAGCATAAAATTCATCAATGACCTTTCGAGCTTTGCACCAAGCCCTTTTGTTAAAGAAAAACGTGCCCCTGCAATCTTCGACGCCCTTTCAAAGTCAATAATCTCAAGCATTTCACCAATATCCCAGTGATTCAAGGGCTCAAAATCAAAAAGCCTCGGTGCACCCCATCCTCTCACTTCTACATTCTCTGCTTCGTCTTTTCCAACAGGTACGGATTCATGGGGAATATTAGGAATATTCAATAGAAAGTCATTTATATTTCCCTCCAGAATCTTGATTTTATCGTCAAGTTCCTTAATCCTATGAGAAACACCTTTCATCTCCTCGATAAGCCCTGAAGCATCTTGTTGTTTGCTTTTCAATATAGCTATTTCATCAGTTACGACATTTCTTCTGTTCCTGAGTCCCTCCGATTCTCTTAGAAGAGAGCGCCTTTTTCCCTCGATTGTTAAACACTCATCAAGAGGAAGTATATAATTTCTGTTTTCAAGAGATTTTTTTACAATATCAATATTTTCTCTAACAAACCTTGCATCAAGCATTACTGCATCTCCTTTCAGGTATAATAAACTACTATTTAGTCATATGGAAGTCAAGGAATCGAATCCAGAAGGCATCGGGATTTAGGAAACTAATAGTCCATGCAGAAGAAAAGATTATGGTACCCCCTGCAGGAATTGAACCTGCGACACCAGGTTTAGGAAACCTGTGCTCTATCCTACTGAGCTAAGGGGGCACGGAAGATAGCTGATAGCTGACAGCTAATAGCTAAAAACCTAAGATTCTAAAAGTTCGAAAATTTTATTTACTGCATCAACTGCATTTTCAGCGATGACGACACCCTTTACGTCCCATGTTCTGACACCTACTACCGATTTCCCCACCTGTAATGCAAAAGCAATTTCAGAAAGAGTGCCGTATTCGCCGCCTACTGCTATAAGGGCGTCTGCTGTACGGGCTATAATAACATTTCTGCCGATACCTAATCCAGTTACTATAGGGATATCAATATATTCATTTGCCTCTTTTGAATCATTCTGGGGAAGAATCCCAACAGTAAGCCCACCCTCTGATTTTGCGCCTTTTGAGGCAGCCTCCATGACTCCTCCAAGACCTCCGCATACAAGGGTTGCTCCCCTTCTGGCAATTAACCTCCCAACTGTTTCAGCTTCTAAAAGGAGTGCCTTTTCAACTCTCCTTCCGCCTATAACAGCAATTATTTTTTTCACTTAAGAATCACTCTCTTTTGATGACGTTTAGTTTGGGGACAAGTGGTAACAGATACCCTTCTTACTTATATTCGTACATGAACTTTCATATTTTTACCCTGATAGGTGTCTTTAAATTCAAGTCTTTTTTCTATGTCTCTTAAAATTTCCTGTCTGCTTTTTCCCCAGCGCGGTGCTATCAAAATATTATCAGGTGCAGTAGCAAACAGCCTCTGCAAAACCATTCGAGGAGAAAGCCTTTCAATGAATTCAGTGACAAATTCGAGATATTCCTCATATTCAAAGACATGAAATGGATTCTCGCTGTATATGTCCTCAAGTGGTGTATCTTTTACCACCTGAAGCTGGTGTATCTTGAGAAAATCAATCGGGATATGCGAGACCTCATCAGCCATTAAAAGTATCTCTTCTTTTGTCTCTGTTGGAAATCCGGCTATAACGTGTGCGCCAATAAATATGCCTCTGTCCTTCGTTAGATCAATCGCTTTAAGGAATGTATTATAGTCATGGCCGCGGTTTATGAACTCAAGAGTTTTTTTATAGATTGACTGCATACCATACTCAATCAGGATAAAGTATCTCTCTGATAGTGTCTCAAGAAGTGCAATCTTCTCCTCATCCACAGTATCAGGCCTTGTGCCGATAGCAAGTCCTATAACAAATGGTTCAGATAATGCCTCCAGATAAAGACGCTCTAATTCATCAACAGGGGCATAGGTGTTTGTATATGGCTGAAAGTAAACGAGGAACTTCTCAGCTTTATATCTTTTCTTGATATATGTGATACCATTTTTGATCTGCTCAGTTATTGATAAGGTTGGCGTACATGAACCCGGTCTGAAACTATCATTGTTACAGAAGATACAGCCTGAGGTACTGATTGTTCCATCCCTGTTTGGACATGTGAAGCCTGCGTCTACATTCACCTTGCAAACAGTCGTACCGAATAGTTTCTTTATATATGATCCGAAAGAGTTATAACGTCTTAACATATTTAATTATTTATTTTTAGTGACAGTTCTGTCAATGTGAACCATAGTGAATAATGCAGTTGGACGATGCAGATGTTGTGAAAAATTTATTTTTTGATACCTTAATTTACCTCTAAGTGATGGTCCCAGATATATTTTAGTGGATATAACGAATAAAGATATTTTCAATAACCCATCAAGTTAAATAAATTTTTGAACAATGTCTGCATTGTCCCGACTAATTAACTATTTCAACTTTTTCCCAATCTCTTCCCAATCCTTCACCTCCTCTGCATCCTCTACTTCCTCAAAGCTGAATGATTTAGGTTTGTTGTATGCCTTTGCAGATTCAATAACAGATTGGCTTCCTATTATGGCTTTAATCTTTAGACCTTTTTCTTTTATCTCATCAAATATCATACCCTGTCTCCATGGAATCACAGGTAAATCTGTAAACCCATTTTCTTTCAGCCATGCCTTGATAGCTTTTATACTTAGGAGTTCTGTCTGAAGAAATACAATCGGGAACCTACTCGAAATTTTCTTTATTATCTTCTGACTCCCTGTTTTGGGTTTTTTTGAAAATAGTCCTTCAAACAGACTGCCCCCTACATCAATAAAGACCATCCTCTCCCCCCTTTTTAAGGAAAGGAGCAATCCATTACCTTTATCCTTTCCTGACTTTACAGTTATTTGATGCAAGCCAGACTTTTGAGGGATAAATTGTTTGAACGCAAAACCATCTCCGCCTGAAAGTCTCTTGCCGATGGATTTCCCATCAACAAAAAACTCTACAACCTCACCGCCTTTGGCGAAAAGTTTTCCCTTTGTTTCAGCACTGAGCATAATCTCTTTACCATTAAGTACAATCATATCAGGGACTATTACTTCTGATAATACGATGGATGGAAAAAGATACAATAAGAGGATACAAAAAATTAAAGTTACTAAAATTCTCATAAATCTGAACATAGGTTAATTATATCATTTTTAATTTCAGTCTCCTATTTAAATTTTGTCTGGAGATAATATATAGAGTCAGGTCATATCTCTACTGTGTTGAGTTTCTCTAAATGATGTTTGTCAATGACTTTTCTTAACTTCTTTGATATACTTTTGCGGGGGAAGAGTTGAAAAGCATCACAGAGAGAGAACTTCTTAAAATCGCCAAGAGCATCAAATTTCTTATCCTTGACGTTGACGGTGTGCTCACAGACGGCAGTATCATACTTGACAACGAGGGCAATGAGTTCAAGTCTTTTCATGTGCGTGATGGACACGGTATAAAAATGCTTATACGGGCAGGGATTCAGGTCGCCATAATTACAGGCAGACATTCAAAGATTGTTGAAAGAAGGGCTCATGAGCTCGGAATTACAGAGGTATTCCAGAAGTGTTTTAACAAAGAAGTTGCCTATAGACAGCTTTCTGAAAAATACTCTGTTACCGATAGTGAAATAGCATATATAGGCGATGATATTGTTGATATCCCCCTTTTAAAGAGGTCCGGGTTTCCAGTTGTTGTTGCAGATGCTGATGATGAGGTTAAGGCTGTTGCAAAAATGATAACTAAAAAGATGGGTGGCAGGGGAGCAGTTAGGGAGGTGTGCGATTTTCTCCTTAAGGCAAAAGGGCTCTGGCAGGGCATTATAGATGGGTACTCTAAGACTTAATATCCCAACAGTCCTAACTCTAAGCAGGATTGTCCTTATTCCGGTTTTTATATTTACGGTTTACCTGCATCCTGTATTTGGTGCTCTTATATTTGGTATTGCCTCAATGACTGACTTTCTCGATGGATATCTTGCAAGGCGTTCAGGTGAGATAACAAAATTCGGGATTATACTCGACCCGATTGCTGACAAATTCTTAGTAATATCTGCCCTGATTGTGCTTGTTGATATGGGAAAACTGCCTGCATGGATAGCGATAATCATCATTGTAAGAGAATTCCTTGTAACTGGGTTGAGGGCAGTTGCCCTTTCAAAGGATATAGTAATTCCTGCTGAGATGGGAGGGAAGATAAAGACATTTACTCAGATAACCGCAATCCTCTGCCTTATACTTATGGGAAGTATTTTTGGTATTGATTTTTATGATGTTGGTTTGGTCCTTATCTGGATAGCACTTGTCCTATCTATCGTCTCAGGAATCCAGTATACGGTATCTTTCTGGAGAAAGATATGATTAAATATATTTTACTTTTTATTACTGCCTTTCTTCTCGGCTCAATTCCCTTTGGTATAATAATAGCAAAGGCTAAAGGGGTTAACCTTAAAAAAGTCGGGAGTGGAAACATAGGTGCAACAAATGTGTTGAGGTCTCTCGGGAAATGGCCAGCTGCGTTAACCCTTCTCGGAGATGTACTTAAAGGTACCGCAGCGATTGCGATAGGAAGGTATCTTGGGGCAGGACCAGTTTATGAAGGTCTTGTCGGCTTCTCAGCAATCTTAGGGCATAATTTTTCTATATTCTTAGGGTTCAGGGGAGGTAAGGGCGTCGCCACAAGTCTCGGTGTCCTTAGCATTTACTCTCCACAAATAGCTCTTTTTACATTTATAATATGGTTGGTGGTTGTTATTTTTACAAAATATTCATCCATGGGAGCACTTGTGTCGTTTGGCCTCCTGCCAATAAACATCTTATTCTTTGATGGCAGAGAAAAACTGTTTACTGCTATCCTTATTACAATCCTTATCTTTATACGGCACAGGGATAATATCCAGAGGCTTATAAAGGGCACTGAAAGGAAAATAGGGCAGCGAGAATGAAAAGGGTTCTTTTAAAGATATTTTTGTATCATGCATCATTAAATATTTATGAGTAAGGCTGTTGTTCTCCTCAGTGGTGGAATTGATTCTTCAACCGCACTTGCAGTTGCAAAATCTGAAGGGCATGAATTATACGCCCTGACTTTTGATTATAACCAGCGGCATAAAAGAGAGCTTGAGTCTGCGGGATTAGTTGCATCAACCATTGGAGCCCAAAAACATCTCATTATAAGATTTGACTTAAGAGAAATTGGAGGCTCTGCCTTAACATCGGAGATAGAAGTGCCAAAAGACAGAATACAGAATACAGTCCCCCCCACCCATCCCTCCCCCTCGAGGGGGGAGGGTAAGGGAGGGGGTGAAAGTCTGGGTTCTGTTATTCCTGTTACCTATGTCCCTGCGCGTAACACTATATTTTTATCCTTTGCTATTGCATGGGCAGAGGTTCTCGGGGCAGAGAATATTTTTATAGGGGCGAATGTCATAGACTATAGTGGTTATCCTGATTGCAGGCCGGAGTATCTAAGGGCATTTGAAGACATGGCAAACCTTGCTACTAAGACAACTGTCGAGGGCAGATTAAGGTTTATGATAAGGGCACCATTGATCTCTATGAAAAAATCAGAAATAATTAGGAAAGGTGTTGAACTTGGACTTGATTATTCATTGACATGGAGTTGTTATGACCCACAGAAAAAACAAAATTTAGGACATATAATACAGAACACAGCCCCCCCCACCCCTCCCTCCCCCTCGAGGGGGGAGGGTGAAGGAGGGGGTGAAAGCTATGTTCCATGCGGTTTATGTGACAGTTGTGTGTTCAGGGCAAAGGGATTTAAAGAGGCAGGTATAAAAGATCCTTTAATCAAGTGAGCCTCCAAAAGCCAACCATAAAACTAAGAGGCCATCACCTCATATGCCTTCATTTCTTCAGAGGGGAGGGGTATAATCCTGAATTTGTTGAAAACCTCAAGAAAATTTTGAATAGAGTGGAGGATGGAGAGGAGATAGAGGTTTGCCAGGGGGCTGATGACGTTTGCAAAATGTGCCCGTATCTTATGAGGAAAATGTGCCTTTATGAAGAAGATGCCGAGTCTGAGATAAGAGAAATGGACAGAATGGCGCTAAGATTACTAAGATTGAAAACCCGGTGGAGAGTTAAGTGGCTGGATATAGGGGAAAAGATTCCACTGATATTCCGTGAATGGTCGAAAGAATATTGTGGAGACTGTGACTGGAGAAAGGTATGTGAGAATAATAATAATTTTCCCCTCTTTTATAAAGAGGGGTGAGGGGAGATTACTTAAAAATCAGTTCAGGTGAAAAAACAGAAAGTAAATTTTGACGAGATCCAAAAGGCTATGGAGGATGTCTCAAGGGATACATTCGATTACTTCCTTGACATGGTGACAGGCGAGGTCATAGCCTTTTCAGAGGAAATTCTAAACGAGGTTAAATCGAGATTATATGATAGTGATTCTGATGAGATAGGGGATGAAATAGAGTATATAGAATTTGACGAAGAACCGGACCTGCCTGTCTGGATGGAAGACGAGGTTGAACTGGCATTGGAAATCCTCCTTGATGAAGAAGGACGATATGTCCGCATTCCGGAAAGAGGACCTACTATGGCATATAAATCCATGGCTGAATTTATAGAGACAGTTGAGAATCGATTACTCAGAGAAGAACTTTCAAATGCCCTTAATGGAAAGGGTGCATTCAGGAGGTTCAAGGATGTCCTGATTGATTATCCAAAGGAAAGGAAAAGATGGCATGGTTTTAATGCAAAGGCGATGAAAAGGAAAATCATCGAATGGTTGCGCTCTATAGGTGTAGAGCCTATTTCATAACTTCCTTGAGAATCCTGGACATCATTCAAGACCCATCTTTTTTAAAGCATCATCACCCAGGCTTTGGGATGCAGGTGCTTCTTCCGGCAGGTACAGCATCACCCCGCCTTTTACAGGTCTTATTATTACCTTCCCTTCATGGGCTAATTTGTTTGTTGCCTCCACAGGGTTTTCGCCTTCAAAATATTTCTTGAAGGCATTATTAAATCCGGAGTATACAGTATGGATCCCCTTATAACCTTCTTTCCTCAAACTGACAATTGCCTTTCTTACAAACTCCTCATGACTTAATTTTTCTGACATAACGCCCTCCTACTAAAAATTGTTTTTATATTACCTAAAAAGACTACCCAACCTTAATATGTCCTATATACAAAGAAATGCTTATTCTTCATAACGTTATCAAAGCAGAGCTGTTTCATCAAGTTTTATATTTTCATCAATATCAATAGCTTTTTGCTTTCTTATTTCATCTATTTTCTTTAGAGGTCTCTCGAGCATATTACTTCTTGTAGTGATAAGTGAGTCATATTCCTTTTTGGCAGCATCCAGTCTTTCACCCATAATCCTGAATTTGTCTTTATAGGCATTCCACTGTTTAGAGAATTCGCTTAGTAATTTCAATATTTCAGAGGCAGTCCGCTCAAGGTTAAAGTTTTCGATTGCCTGCCTTATTACTGCAAGCACTGCATAAAGGCTAAAGGGGGAACAGAGAATAACCTTTTGTTTGAGTGCTTCATCCATTATTGTTATATCTGCTTCATTTATGAAGCTGTAAACCTGTTCATTCGGAATAAACATGATCACATAATCAACAGTATTTTCTGCGGGATTAATGTAATCGCGTGTTGTTAACTGTTTAATCATAACCTTTGTATTCTTTAAAAGCTCATCTCTATATCTTTTCCTGTCATGCTCAGATTCAGCATTAAGATAGTGTATATAATTATCAACCGGGAACTTTACATCCATATTGATCTTCAAATTGTTCGGCATGAAAAAAGTATAATCGGGCCTACCTGCTGAACTATCCAAGGTCTTCTGCTTTATATAATTTACACCCTCTACCATTCCTATAAGCCTTATGATATCTTCTGCCATCCGCTCACCCCATTCGCCTCTTTTTTTGGAACTCGCAAGAGCATTACCAAGCCTCTCAGTCGTATCTTTCAATTTAGAGGTAACTTCTTCATGTTTTTTAATAAGAGTTGAGACCTCTGTGAACTTCTCACCACTTACCTTACCAACTTCCTCAATTCTTCTCTGAACCTCAGACATGGTTTTTCCTATTGACTCGATATTCTGGTCTATAAGCTCTTTTTTGCTTTCAAGTTCTTTTTTCCCTTCAGCGGTTTTAGACTCGAATGCCTTCTCCGCAAGTTTCAGGAACTCTTCGGAATTTTTAGAGAGGGCATCAAAAGAAAGAGATTTAAATGTTTCGCTGAGTTTACTCTCCATCTCTTTAAATCGTTCTATTTCTTCCTGAAGATGTTTCTGGGATTCTTCAAGTCGTGCCCTCAATTCGCTTTCAGCATCAAGCTCGTCTCTTATCTGGTTTATCTCTGTATCCTTCTGCTGAACCTGCTGCCTTAGTTCAATGACAATTGCCTCAGCACCACTCGCCCTTTTCTCGATTTCGGTAATCTGATTAGAATGGCGATAAGATGTAATAAGCCATGCACAAATTCCTCCAATTATTATGCCAATGGTTATGTATGCTATTAATTCCATAAAGATTCCCTTCCAAGATTAAATCTTCTCATATATCCAGACTCTGCCTCCATTTCTGATTTCATCTATTCTCTTTACAAGTCTTTTTTTATGAAGATTCAATAACCGTGTGCCGCTTGTATTAGCCTCAAGCTTCATAGTCTTTGAAAGCTCACTGGCTGTAATTTTGCTCTTTTTTAGAATCAGATTCAAGGTCTCTTTGAGATAATTATTAAGACTCCCGATAAGTATTCTTTTGCCATTTCCCATCTCTGCCATAACTGCAAGCTCTTTTCTTTCAAGAGCAACCTCAATATTTTCCTTCTGGTTTTCATTTAGACCTGTGAGAATAATATATTTATCCCCATATTCTCCGCTCAAAAGCCTTGAAACAAGTTTCGCCACAATCTCATCAGCGCATGAATAATCAATTATCCCGACCTTTGAGAAATCAAGGGCAATAATTTCCCCGTCTTTCTCTTTTCCGATATCTTTCTCAATACGATTTCTTATAATCTGCCCCGACGGCCTTGTCACAAGATCACTTGAGCCGTTTTTAAGTTCTTGTTTAAGGAGTTTATAAAGATTGTAAGTAATCATGTTGAGAAATAACCGCTTATCTCCATCATGTCATATATAACCTTTGCTCTACGAGCAGCCTCGTCTGGAGACAATGCATCGTCTGCAGAAAGCTTTCTGTACTTTTTATTATGGAGTCGTTCTTGAAACACATAAGCACTCATTGAACAATGAGCAAGCATAAACATTAAGGCATCTTCATGATCAAAATCTGCTTTTAACAGAAGTCGGAAAAAATTATCAAAAGTGAAACATTCATATACGATAAACATATCGCTATCATCTTTTGGGAATTCTTTGAGGAAATCTAAATCGTCTTCCATTTTTAGTAATTGACCCCACAATTTTTTCTTGATTTATTCCAAGTACTTAAAGTTTAAATTAAGCCTGCTTTTCTTGATCTGCAAGTCAAGACTGAATATATTATTGATCTCTATCCCTAACGGGGTTAAAAATACCCTGTCATAATTAAAATCTGACTTAATCCTTTCTACTAAACCTATCTCCATACACCAATTACATGCAAAATTTAAGAACTCATACATTGTTCTGGTTTTATACTTAACACCGAATAAACTGTTGACAATGTCAAGATACGATTTGTCAAACTCTTTAAGGTTTGGTAGCCAGTCGCCATTTGTAACTTCAATAAACCTTAAGAACCAGTAAACGTTGACTTTATGAGTAGTCCAGTTTCCGTTTGTAATCGCTTTCAATAAAACTTTTTTCTGTTCATTAGTTAAATTTACAGCGGATAGATTTATAGCGGAATCAATGTCAGGGTTAAAGTTGCCAATATAATCTTTACCATTCTGAGTTAGAACAAATAAATTATTATGTTCTTTTATCATTTCAAAATCTAAGGCGAGTCTTAAATAACATCTGAAATTAGTAGTCTGGGGTGATGTAAAATATTTTGCTAACTCTTCTGGTTTTAGTTTTTCTTTTGAGTAGTCGTAAAAAGGCTTAAGTATTTTATTTAGCCATCTCAAATAGCAAATTGTATAATTGGAAGGTTTCGGCAGGACAAGCCCAAAACTTAAACTCAAACGCTCAACAGTATCTTTATAAAGACTTTTGACTTTATCTAGAGAATAAGCTCTAATTAAGATATCGTTTCTTGAGCCGAAAGATTCAATTGTATTTCTTACTTTTTTATCAGTTTCAAGAGCATAAAGAATACAATACCCTGTGTTTTCAGCAAATCTTATATTTTTATAATCTAAAATCTGCGTAAAACAGTAATCCAACTTATTTTTACTATCGAGAATAGTTTCCAATTCAACGATTAATTGATTCTTATTAACATCTTCCAGGATAAAATCTATCCTGCCAAAATCTGTGGTAATTTCCTGTCCTCTTTTTCTGGCTATTTGAAAGTTCAAAGTGTCAGAAAGGAACCTCATATTATTCAGTAACGTCCATTGAACAATTGATTCATTCATATCTGAACCCCCATATAATCGCCCATGTAATCAAATCCAATCGTTTCGCAGAACTTAATTATCTCTTCTCTTATTGGAATGATTTTGTATCTGCCATAATAGACTGACCGTGCAAATTGATCGCCGATGTTTACGCACAAACGACAACCTTTATGTAAACCCCTGTAACACTCTTCCCAGACAAGATTAAGGTTGTTTATATAATCCTCATAGCTATCATTAAACCCTATCTGGCTCCCATTGCCATAGTCTTTTAGTTGCCAGTAAGGAGGAGAGGTAATGATAAGATGCACGCTCTCATCCTTCATCTCCTCCATATTTCGGCTGTCGCCGATGATTATAGTTGTGGTTTTAGGATTCATTATCATTCTTCATAGCACTTCGTATACAACATGCCCTTCATTTTTTTC
>PEUB01000109.1 GCA_002780895.1 Nitrospirae bacterium CG02_land_8_20_14_3_00_41_53 | reverse complement strand
CTCCGCCAGAAAAAGATTAAGGAGCTTATTGCGCTTAGGGGGAAGATACAGATTGAAGATGTTACGGAAGAGCTCGAAAATCTTGAACTTGAGGAGATGAAGGAAAATGACAGAAGATGGTGTACTGGTTGATACCTCGGTTTTGATTGAATTCCTGAAAGGCAATGAACAATACGGCGAAGAGATTACAAAACTACTGGACGAGAATCGTGTATTTTTTACAGGCGTCATAATTGCCGAACTTTTACAGGGACTGAAAAATATGAAAGAAAAACAATATCTTACCGAATTGATAACAGCAGTAAATGTACTTGAAATAACCACAGACTTGTGGATAGATACAGGCAATCTCTCTCTGTCCTTGCGGAGAAAAGGCATAAATCTTTCTTTAACCGATGTCGCCATCGCCTCCCTCGCCATCAAACATAACCTCCAAATCTTTACCCTCGATAAACACTTCGAGCAGATTCTGGGGGTGAAGATTTATAAAATGTAGGCTGTCCTGACACAAGGCACACGTGAATATGGCTCATAATTTCCCCTTTATTCCTTAAGCTCTCTCAGAATCTTTGCAAACTCTGCCTTGTTGAGATGCCCTGACGCGATTGACATCATAGCATTATACAATTTGCCTGCTTCATCTAAGAGGTTTATTCTGTTCATCTCAAGGAAAACAAGGGCCGCTGCAAGCGCCATTCTCTTATTGCCGTCAACAAACGGATGATTCTGGCATATATGAAAGGCATAAGCCGCCGCCATTTCATAAATATCAGCGTGAAGAAATGAACCCGAAAATGATGCGTACGGCATTGCTACAGCAGAGCTTAAAAGGCTCATATCCCTGACTCCGTCACTTCCGCCATACCTCTTAATCTGGTCAGCATGTATCTCTACGACCTCAGCAAGGGTCAAAAAAACAATGTCTTCCATTTATTTTGCAAGCTTTTGCAACGTCTTTCTATGAGACTTGTTTACCTTTTCCAGCGCTGCCCTGAATCTTTTTTCCCTTTTATCATTCTCTACCGGTGAGATAATCAAGCTTCTCCCATCGGTAGAAACTTCAAGAGGAGTTTTCATGTCAACCTTCAAAAGATCAAGTATCGGCTTGTCA
>PEUB01000138.1 GCA_002780895.1 Nitrospirae bacterium CG02_land_8_20_14_3_00_41_53 | reverse complement strand
ATTATCTCTTTTCCCTCTTCTAATCTTTTCGCAAGTTCTACTTCTTCATTCCTTGTAAGTATTGAAATATTCCCCATCGAATGGAAATATGCTTGAACAATGTCCTCAGTTTTATCATATTCCTCTTCATCCTCTGGAACTAAAACTTCTTCCTCAGTAGTGTCAGGCTCCTGTTCATCTACAACTTCAATGCCCATATCATGCAAAATGTCCATGAGCTCTTCTAACTCATCCGGGGAGTAATATTCTGAGGGAAGAGCATCATTTATCTCATCATAAGTAATACTTCCACGCCTCTTACCTATTTCTATAATCTCTTCAATAATATCCTTTTCTTTCATCGTTCTCCTTAAAATAAGGTTATTAACGCTATCTGCATAACACCCAGGTCCTTACAGCTCAATCTGTAGTTGTAATCCCTGTTATTTTGACAAGATGAGAGAAATAGATAGGGTTGGAACATGAAACTAATCAGCTGATTAAAATGACCTAAGCATTTTTATATATTATAACAAAATTTATTATTTCGTGCTGGGATATGATTCTGCAAACCATTCTCGATTACAGTATCAGAGGAAAAACAACAGGTAATAATCCTGTAAGGTACTTTACCTGATCTGTGAGAAGCATGATGCCAAAGACAATCAGAAGCAGACCGCTTATAATCATTATCATGCGCATATATCTCACGAGTTTTTTCGAATAGCTTAAAAAACTATTTATAGCAAGTGCTGATACAAAGAACGGCATCGCGAGTCCGAGTGAATATACTGTAAGTAATTTGAGTCCATAAACAACAGAGCCTTTTGCGCCTGCATAAACAAGGATCGTGGCGAGGATTGGGCCTATACATGGGCTCCAGCCTGCAGCAAATGTCATCCCGACAATAAATGTCCCTATATACCCTGCAGGTTTACCACTTAGATGTATCTTTTTGTCCTTCATAAGAAAACTGAGTTTCAAAAAACCTGTTATAAAAAGACCGAATATGATGACGAGTATGCCGCCGATTATCCTTAATAAGTCCAGATATTCAAATAGAAAACTTCCTATTGCAGATGATGATAAACCAAGGGCAATAAATACTGTGGAAAATCCAAAGATGAACGCAAATGAGTTAGTTATTGTCAGGTATCTGATCCTTTTCCTGTCCATACCAGCAGTACCAGTAGTAAGGTCTTCAAATGAAATGCCGGTTATAAAGGATATATAAGAAGGCACAAGCGGAAGAATACATGGAGACAGGAATGATAATATACCTGCAAGAAACGCAAATGGGAATGAAACGTCCTTCATTGATTACATCCTACCCTGGCCTCGGAGCGCAGCGAGAATGAGCGAAAAGGCAATCTCTTGCCCTTATCTTGCACACTCTTTGGTGTCTCCTTTAATCTTATCTATTGCATGTGGAATGACGTCTAAAATAACTGCGAGGTTTTCTTTTACAGCCTTAGGACTTCCCGGAAGATTTATAATCAGTGACCTTCCTTTCATGCCAGCCACTGCCCTTGAAAGCATTGACCTGCTTGTCTTTTTAAGCCCCTCTGATCGCATCGCCTCGGCAATGCCTGCCACCTCTCTGTCTATTACCTCAAGGGTTGCCTCTGGAGTAACATCTCTCGGTGAAAGCCCTGTCCCACCTGTTGTGATTATCAGATCAACTTCTTTGGAGTACTTGATGAGCTTTTCTTTGATAAGTTCTTTTTCGTCAGGCAGGATATCATAGTGCTTAACCTCGGCATCAATACTTTTAAGCATATCTTTAATCAAGGGACCACTTAAATCCTCCCTTTCGCCTATTGATCCCTTATCGCTCACAGTTAAAACAGCAACAGTTATCATGTTTACTCCTTACTGCTTACTGTTATTTCGTCTCCTTCTTTAATACTGCCTCCTCTTAGAATCTTAATAAAGATTCCCTCTTTTGGCATTATGCAATCACCAGCCTGATTATATATTTCACACCGGGTATGGCATTTCTTGCCTATTTGGCTCACTTCTCCTTCCACATTATCTCCAATTGTCATCTTTGTGCCAACTGGAAGCTTTAGCAAGTCAATCCCTTCTGTTGTAATATTCTCTGCAAAATCACCAGGATTCACTTTCAGCCCCATTGCCTGCATCTTCCTGATACTTTCGAGAGCCAACAGACTCACCTGTCTGTGCCATTTTGAGGAAGCATGTGCATCTCCTTCAATGCCAAAGTTTGTCTTTAGAACAGCTTCTTTTATGGGTTTCTTTCTGACACTTCTTTTATCACTGATATTGATTGAAACTACCCTGCCCTTCACTTTATCCTCACCATTATATTAATAATCCTCATTATGCTACCTGCCATTAACATTAAGATTTACGTCCCCATTTCCCAGCTTTCAAGATATATTTTCTGTTCTGCAGAAAGCGTATCAATCCTTATTCCCATTGCCTTTAGCTTAAGAAAAGCAATCTTTCTGTCAATATTTTCTGGAACACTATAGACCTTCTTTTCAAGCCCCTTATAATTCTTTGCAATGTACTCAGCGCAAAGGGCCTGGTTTGCAAAACTCATATCCATAACCGCTGATGGATGTCCTTCTGCTGCTGCTAAGTTAATAAGCCTTCCCTCTCCGAGGAGATATATCCTTCTATTGTTCTTCAGGGTATATTCCTCGACAAAGTCTCTTATAACCCTTCTATCCTTTGTCATTTTCCTCAGGGTATCTATGGATATCTCAACATTAAAATGGCCTGAATTGCAGAGTATTGCGCCATCCTTCATTAAGGTAAAGCATCCTTTTGAAATTACATCAATATCTCCAGTTGATGTAACAAAGATATCTCCTATCTTTGATGCCTCCCTGATAGGCATCAACTCAAACCCGTCCATTGTTGCCTCCAATGCCCTCAATGGGTTTACCTCTGTAATGATAACCCTTGCACCCATGCCTTTTGCCCTCATCGCAATGCCCTTACCGCACCATCCATAACCAGATACAACAAAAACAGAGCCAGCAATTAACCTGTTTGTTGCCCTCATAATCCCATCAATGGTGCTCTGCCCGGTACCATATCGGTTATCAAATAGATATTTTGTATAGGCATCATTCACAGCAATTATAGGATACTTAAGAACACCCTTTTCTGCCATAGCCCTTAGGCGAATAACCCCTGTAGTTGTCTCCTCTGTACCCGCTAAAACATTGTGAATCAACTCTTTCCTTGCCCTGTGGAGTGTTGATACGAGATCAGCGCCATCGTCCATGGTAATATGAGGCTTTAATGAAAGGGCATCATTTATATGTTTGTAATAGGTTTTGTTGTCTTCTCCTTTTATTGCAAAAACCGGGATCTTAGAAAATTTGACAAGGGAAGAAGCAACATCGTCTTGTGTGCTTAAGGGGTTAGAAGCACAGAGGAATACTTCTGCACCGCCAACCTTCAGTGTTTCCATAAGATTAGCCGTCTCTGTTGTAACATGAAGACATGCAGACAGCCTGAACCCCTTCAGTGGTTTTTCTTTTTCAAAGCGTTCAGCAATACTCCTGAGCACAGGCATCTCCTGCGCAGCCCACTCTATCCTTAGTCTACCCTTCTTAGCTAAATTGATATCCTTAATGTCATATTTAACCATTCATCCTCCAAAATTTTCTCAACCTTTACCTGTGCCTTTACCTTTTTTATAGTCCTGCCTCTTTCTTCAAGGTCTTTGCCTTGTCTGTTTTCTCCCATGTAAAATCAGGGTCATTTCGTCCGAAATGTCCGTATGCTGCTGTCTTTTTAAAGATGGGTCTCCTGAGATTAAGAGCTTCGATCATGCCTTTTGGCGTGAGGTCAAAGTTTTTCTTTACAATCTTTATTATATCCTCTGATGGCACCTTGCCTGTTTCAAATGTATCAACAAGTACAGATACTGGCTCAGGTACTCCAATAGCATATGCCATCTGGACTTGAACTCTGTCAGCTATACCGGCTGCAACAATATTCTTTGCAATATATCTTGCCATGTAAGAACCTGACCTGTCAACCTTTGAGGGGTCTTTGCCGGAAAAAGAGCCGCCGCCGTGACTTCCGACTCCTCCGTAACTATCAACGATAATCTTCCTGCCTGTAAGGCCAGTGTCACCCATTGGCCCTCCAACAACAAAACGGCCTGTTGGATTTACGTAATATTTAATGTGTTCCTCATCGAGCATCTCCATAGACACTGTAGGCTTGATTACCTTTTCAATAACGTCTTCCTTTATTTCTTTAAGTGTAACCTCAGGGCTGTGCTGAGTTGAAATAACAATGCTATCCACCCTAACAGGTTTGCTGTCTCTATATTCAATAGTTACCTGTGTCTTACCGTCAGGCCTTAAATAGCCGAGAATATCCTTCTTTCTGACTTCTGCTAATCTCATCGCAAGTTTATGTGCAAGCAAGATTGGAAGTGGCATAAGTTCTTCTGTCTCATTGCATGCAAATCCGAACATCAGGCCCTGGTCACCAGCACCACCTATATCAACACCCATGGCAATGTCCGAGGATTGCTCATGTACAGAAGTAATCACAGCACATGTCTCATAATCAAATCCATATTTTGCCCGCGTGTATCCAATCTCTTTTATAGTTTCTCTTACGATGTTTGGTATCTCGACATAGCAGTTTGTCGTAATCTCCCCGGCTACAAACGCTAGCCCTGTTGTAACAAGTGTCTCGCATGCGACCCTAGCAAGTGGATCCTTACCGATTATCGAATCCAAAATAGCATCAGAAATCTGATCCGCTATCTTATCCGGATGTCCCTCTGTTACAGATTCCGAGGTAAAGAAATAATTGTTCCCTAACATGCTTCACCCCCTTAAGTATCACACAGAAAATATCAATCTACGAGTCATTGACTAATTCACTTTTAAAGAGAAGCTTCAAGATAGTGTTAATGTTAACATAAATTACACCCAAATTTCATATCTCATATATGAGCTGAAAAATAGAGATAGAGACATAATTTTCTGCGTATATTTTTACTGTGCAATTAGACCTTGTCAGTATTATTAGTATAAGTTATATTATTATCATTAATAATGCGTATCGATAGACTTGAGTTAATAGGATTTAAATCCTTCGCAGAAAAAACTACATTTAACTTTCATCCGGGTATTACCTGCATTGTTGGACCAAACGGTTGCGGGAAGAGCAATATTGTCGATGCCTTCCGGTGGGTTCTCGGTGAGCAGAGTGCAAAGAGCCTCAGGGGTGAGAGGATGGAAGAGGTTATCTTTAATGGCTCTGTCTCAAAAAAACCTAAAGGTATGGCGGATGTTACAATGGTCATCTCAGGGCTGAATGGAAATAATCCCCCCACCACCCCTTTAGCAAAGGGGGGTGAGGGGGGATTATTGAATGAAAACGGAGAAGGCTCATCAGATATAAGATATGTCACAAGAAGGCTTTACAGGTCTGGCGATAGTGAATATATACTAAATAAAAATCAATGCAGATTGAAGGATGTAAAAGACCTTTTTCTTGATACAGGCCTTGAAGTGAGAAGCTATTCCATACTTGAGCAGGACAGGATTGCAGAGATAATTAACTCTAAACCTCAGGACAGGAGGTTTTTGATAGAGGAAGTAGCAGGTGTTATGAAGTACAATGTCAGGAAAAAAGAGGCCCAGGCCAAACTTGAATCATCGAGGACAAACCTCCAGAGGATAAACGACATTATTATAGAGGTTAAAAAACAGATTAATCTCATTGACAGACTGGCAAAAAAGGCTGAGAGATATAAAAGGCTCTCTTCTGAGGTGCGCAATATAGAACTAAAGGTTTCAAAGAGAGATTATCAGGCCGTGAAAGAGTCATTTGAGGGAATACTTTCAGAATATAACAGACTGAGGGAGGATGAGTCTCTTAAGAGGGCAGATCTCGCAAGAATAGAAAGCCAGACCGAAACAAAACAACTTGAACTACTCGAAAAGGAAAAGGTGTTAGAACAGATCCAGATGAAATTCCAGAACTTAGAGAAAGAGATTGCTGAACTCGAAAAAAGTATAGCAGTAGCAAAAACAGAGAGAGATAACTATAAAGAATATCTCACAAAGCTTTATCAGCAGGAAGAGGAATTTCATGTAAAAGAAGCAGAGTTATTGATCAAAGAAGAAGAACTGGATAAAACTGAGGCAGACCTCTTATCCGAGATAGAAAAGCAAAAAGAACTGCTCAAGGGCAAAACCGATTTCGCCAGGTTTAAGGAGGAAGAACTTATAGAGAATGAGGAATTGCTCGAGGGGGAAAGGCATGAAATCTTCAGGATATCAGAAGAACTCAGTAACCTGAGAAATGATCAGAGCAGGCTTCAGTCATCTTTTGAAAATCTAAATCACAGGGAAGCATCGTCTGTAAAAGACGCTGAGAATTTGAAAAAGATATTAGCAGAGATAGGCTCTTCTTTAAAAGACTTAGAGTCAAACCTTCTGGAGAAAAACAACACCCTCTTGCTGCTTAATGAGAAAAAGGGAATTATTACGGACGAACTCTCTGCAAGCAAAAACAGGATTGAGAATCTCAGGGAGAGACTGTCCGGGCTCAAGGAAGAGCTTGCATCATATACATCACGGATTGAGTCTCTCAGGGAAATAATATTTGACGATTCAATAAAAGAACTCCTCTCAGAAAATTTAAATTTTAATCTGCTTGCATCAATTTCGGATGTTATAGAGATCGAGGACGAATATGAAAAGGCTATAGAGAGTGCGCTTTCAGAGAAGGTGAATTCATTTATACTTCCATCATTCAATGATATTGAAATCGCTATATCAGCGTTAAAAGAAAAAGGGCCGGGCAGGACAGCCTTTATACCTCTTAATCCCCCTTCCCCTCCCTTTAGTAAAGGGGGGGAAGGGGGATTAAGAGGTGAAAAGATAGAAGTACCTGAAGGCACTATAGGCAGGGCACTGAGTTTTATACGGACGGAAGAAGAGTTTTCAGGTGTTGCAAAAAGCCTATTCGAAAATATCTTTATAGTGAGAGATTTGAAAACAGCCTTTAATCTTATAGCTGCAGGTCACAATTTATTTTTTGTAACCCTTGATGGAGAGGTTATAGAACCATCGGGTACAGTTATTGTAGGAGAGGTAAAAGGCGTATTCAGAAGGAAGAGAGAGATTAGGGAACTCGAAGGCACCATCGAGAATGATAAGATGATGATAGACCGTGTGCAGGCTGAATTAAGTTCGGTTCAGCAATCGATTGAAAGAAAAGAATCTGACCTTAAAAACATCGAATCCAATATTATAGATATAGAGAAAGAAGTTTCTCTTTTAAAGTTGACAGCTGATAACTACAGAGAGGAAAAGGAACGAAAAAACAGAAAACGTGTTTACCTCTCTACAGAGATTGAACAGATAATTAATGAGAAAGAGTCGATAGAAAAACTGCTTATGGAAAAAGATGCTGAGATACAGTTAGTGGACTCAAAGAAGGGAGGCTTAGAACAGCATGGTGCATCTCTTCAGGAGGAAATTGCACAGAGAAGGTCAAATCTCGAGGGGTGCCGTTCAGCTGTAACAGATCTAAGGCTCTCAATAACATCTCTTAAGGAGAGGATAGAGTCAGTCAATAAAGAAAGGGAGACTGTTCTAAGAGAGATAACGGAGAACAAACAGAAAAAGGAATTTTTATTGACAGAACTCTCTTCTATAAAGTCCCGTATCCTCCAGCGTGAAGCAGAGATGGAGGCATATGAAGAAAAGATAAGATCGCTGATCTCTGTTGCTGATGGATTCAAGACAGAGATATCTGAAAGAAAAGAGATAATAGAGACTGAAAATCAGGAACTTCTCACAACCGAACACGGCCTGAAACTCCTAAGGAATCAAATAGATTCCGTTTCACAAAGGATAGCTGAACTTGATATTCACAGGACAGAGCATAAATTGAAGATGGAGAACCTGTCTGAAAACATAAGGATAAACTATGGTTTAGAGATTGATGCAATAGAAGCAGACCCTTTAACAGAAGAGGATGAAAACCGACTCATTGAGCTAAGAGAAAAGGTTCAAGAACTTGGACCTGTAAATCTTGGGACATTAGAAGAGTATGAAGAACTACGTACACGTTACGAATTCCTGACAAAGCAGCAGGAAGACCTTAATAGATCAATAGCAGAGCTTGAGGAGGCAATAACAAAGATTAGTATTACCACACGGAAGAAGCTCAGGGAAGCATTTGATGCACTGAAGGCAAAATTCTCTGAGGTCTTTTCGATACTATTCAGTGGAGGCAGGGCTGAATTGGTCATGACAGATGAGAACAATATCCTTGAGACGGGTATAGACATAATAGCTCAGCCGCATGGGAAAAGACTTCAGAATATAAACCTGCTTTCAGGTGGGGAGAAAACCCTAACTGCATTATCCCTGCTTTTTGCAAGCTTCCTGATTAAACCAACACCACTCTGTATCCTTGATGAGGCTGATTCCGCACTGGATGAAGTGAACACAGAAAGGTTTGCTAAGATGTTACAGGACCTCTCAAGGGACACACAATTTATTGTAGCGACTCATAACAGAAATACCATGAACGTTGCTGATTATATATACGGCATAACCATGGAGGAGGCAGGGGTTTCGAAGGTAATATCCATGCAGCTTGTTTGAGGCATAGCCCATCATGTCAGTCCATAAATTTGCAGCAAATACAATCTCAGACAGACTGCCTTCTATAAAGATCTCTACAGAGCCGGAAGATTTAGTTTGCTATGGCTTTGATGCCTCTGGTATTGAGGCATCTCCTTCTGCAGTCGTCTGGCCAAATAACACAGAAGATGTTGTAAAGGTGATGAGGTATGCCTATGAGAATAGCATTCCAGTTGTCCCTCGTGGTGCTGGTACAGGCATGACGGCCGGAGCGGTACCAGCAAAGGGAGCAATGATCATCAGCTTCGAAAAGATGAACAGAATCCTTGAGATAGACTCTGAGAATCTTAATGTACTGTGTGAGCCTGGTCTGATAAATGGAAAACTTCAGCGTGAACTTAAATGGATGGACCTTTTCTATCCGCCAGACCCTGCGAGTATGAACTTCTGCACCATAGGTGGGAATGTTGCAGAAAATGCAGGTGGGCCCAGGGCATTAAAATATGGTGTCACAAGGGACTATGTAATGGAGATTGAGGCTGTACTTCCAAATGGGGAGATAATAACCACAGGTGTTAAAACATCAAAAGGGGTTGTCGGTTATGATCTGGCAAGGCTCCTTGTAGGTTCAGAAGGTACATTATCTGTATTTACAAAGATAAGGTTAAAGGTCATTCCTATGCCTGAAGAGGTTGTTACATTACTTGCCGCTTTTGATAATCTTGAGTCATCAGGCGTGGCAGTATCAAAGATTATATCTGCGAAGATAATACCGAGAACGCTCGAATTTATGGATCGTGAGGCTATAATAGCTGTTGAAAATTATAAGCCTATAGGGCTTCCTGAGGGTGTCGAGGCTATCCTCCTGATTGAGCTTGATGGCCATCCAGCCACAATAACAAAAGAAGCAGAAAAGATAGCTGATATATGCCGAAATCTCGGTGCAGAGATAGAGATGGCAGAGGATGAAAATGCAAGAGACAACCTGTGGGCGGCAAGACGTGCAATATCACCTGCCCTTTATCATATAAAACCTACTAAGATAAACGAAGATATTGTCATTCCGAGGAACATGGTATCTGAGATGCTGAAACGTCTGAGGAAGCTATCGGAGGATAGCGGTATAAAAATAGTAAATTTTGGCCATGCGGGCGATGGGAATATACATGTAAATATTATGGTTGACAGGAAAGACAAAGAAGAGTATCAAAAAGGGCTTAGTCTCGTTGAGCAGATATTTAAAGATACATTATCACTTGGCGGCACCATCTCAGGAGAGCATGGTATCGGACTTACAAAGGCAGGTTATATTGGAATGGAGATATCTAAAAAAGAGCTTGAAATCATGGAGGCAATAAAAAAGGTTTTTGACCCAAAGAATATCCTCAATCCTGGAAAAATCTTCCCCCTTTCCTAAATCGAGTGTTTAAAGACCATTATAAAGACAGACCCTCTAAGCACCATTTCTTTTTATTTGACAGAAAATAGTCCTTTGGTTTAAGATTGAGTGAGCACTCACTCATTTTTTAATCATGTTCAATAAATCAGATAAAAGAATTATCGACAAGCGCATGGTTATCCTTGATGCTGCGCTTAGAACATTTGTTAAGCGGGGATATCCTGAGACAAAGGTTGCCGAGATAGCCTCTGAAGCTAAGGTAGCTGAAGGTACAATCTATAATTATTTCCCCAGCAAAGAGGATTTACTCCTCGCTCTCTTTGATGAAAAATGGAATGCAATCATTCATGAAGTTAAAAGCAAAATAAACCGTCTTGATGATCCGAACAAGAAATTAAAGGCCATCTTCTCCTCGGTTGTCAGGATGTTTCGGAAGAACCGACAGTTAGCCGAAATCTTCATGATTGATATAAAACAGAGCAGTATATTTTTGAATAATTATACAATTAAGCGCATTGTTGATTTTCTTGATCTGATTGAAGAGATTCTGGAGGAAGGAAAAAGGGAAGGAATGTATCGAAAAGACTTAAATACTCGTGTTGCCAAAATGATTATCTTTGGCGCGGCCCAGGGCATTCTTTTGAGCTGGGTACTAAGTGAGTCAACAGCTGTTAAAAATAAGACTTTTAAATTTTCGCTTTATCAAGCTGCAAAGACTTTGAAAGATGTGTTCAAATCCGGACTGGTTGGAGAGAAAAAATGATATTCAATGACCTGAGGGAGTTTGTTGATTTTCTTGAGGAGAAGAAGGAACTGGTTCGCATTAAGGCAGAGGTTGACCCCGTCCTTGAAGTGACTGAAATAACTGATCGGATATCGAAAAAAGGCGGACCAGCTCTATTTTTCGAAAAGGTTAAAGGTTCACAATACCCGATAGCTATTAATCTTTTCGGTTCTTATCAGCGAATGGCATGGTCTCTTGGGTTGGATGAATTCAACGCTATCGGCCAGAGGTTTTCTTCACTCTTAAAGGTTGAACTTGAACTTAAATTACGGCAGAAGATCAAAGCCCTTTTTGATTTATACAAGCTCAGTACTTCCAAGCCAAAAGAAGTGAAGAAGGCGCCTTGTCAGGAAATCATTAAGGAAAAAGACTTTTCGCTTTTTGATTACCCGATCCTGAAATGCTGGCCTGAAGATGGAGGTCAGTTTATAACGCTTCCATTAGTTATCACAAAAGACATAGAAAGCGGCAAACAAAATGTTGGAATGTACCGCATGCAGGTTTTTGACGAGAAGACAACGGGTATCCACTGGCATACTCATCATGATGGTGCTGTTAATTATCGAAAGGCAATAAAACTTGGCAAGAGGATGGAGGCGGCGGTTGCACTTGGTGGTGACCCGATAACGATATATTCAGCCACAGCTCCTCTCCCTTACGGGATTGAAGAGTTGTTTTTTGCCGGTTACTTAAGGGGCAAGCCGGTTGAGGTAGTCAAGGCAAAAACAGTGGATCTACTGGTACCAGCTAAAGCTGAGATTGTCCTTGAGGGTTATGTTGAGAAAGGAGAAGAAAGGTTAGAGGGTCCTTTTGGTGATCATACTGGTTATTATTCAATGGCTGCTAATTATCCTGTTTTCCATATAACCTGCATTACTCAAAGAAAAGATCCTATTTATCCTGCCACAATCGTTGGCAGGCCGCCTATGGAGGACTGTTATTTAGGGAAAGCTACTGAAAGGATGTTTTTACCCTTTATCAAGATACAGCTTCCTGAGATTGTGGATATAAACTTGCCTATTGAAGGGGTATTTCATAACTGTGCTCTAATCTCGATAAAGAAGTCCTATCCTATGCATGCCAGAAAAGTTATGAATGCAATCTGGGGATTAGGTCAGATGATGTTTACTAAATTTATTGTTGTTTTTGATGAAGAAGTAAATGTTCAAAATCCTTCTGAGACAGTCTGGAAGGCATTTAATAATGTCGATCCGGCACGAGATATTGTTATTGTTGAAGGGCCGCTGGATGTTCTCGATCATTCTTCAAATAAGCCTATATATGGAGCTAAGATGGGTATTGACGCGACTAAAAAATGGCCTGAGGAAGGATATCAAAGAGAATGGCCACCTGAGATAAAAATGTCTGAAGAGATAAAGAAGCTTGTGGATAAACGGTGGAAGGGATATGGTCTTGAATAAGATCAGAGTATATCTGGAGATGATAAAATTTCAGCACAGTATTTTTGCGCTGCCTTTCGCCTATATTGGTGCATTCCTGTCTCAAATGAAAGTTCCGAGTTTTATTACAATCTTCTGGATAACCCTTGCCATGGTCGGAGCAAGGAGTTTCGCTATGTCATTGAACCGCTTGATTGATATAAAAATTGATTGCCGTAATCCCCGCACTGCTGATCGAGCTTTGCCAAAAAAGCTTATTTCTATCCCTAATGTAATACTTTTTACTGTAATCAGCCTGAGTCTATTTTTACTATCTGTCTATAACTTGGCTCCCATATGTCGTTATCTATGGCCTTTTATTGTCATTCCATTTGTAATTTATCCATATACCAAAAGATTCACATGGCTTTCCCACTTTATCCTAGGTCTTTGTCTGGGGATGGCTCCGATAGGAGCATGGATAGCAGTGACAAACACCTTCAGTGTGGAGCCGTTTCTTATAGGAGGAGCCGTTATATTATGGGTTTCAGGTTTTGACATTTTATATGCAATCCAGGATATAGATTTTGACCGACAGCATAGACTTTTTTCTGTCCCGGTGAGATTCGGCGTTAAGAGATCGCTTGAACTGACCAGTTTGCTTCACATAGCCTCGATAGTGATATTAACTTGGCTTGGTATTAATCTTAGTTTAGGATTATTTTACTTTGCTGGGCTGGTAGTAACATCAATTCTTTTGGGATACGAGAAAAGCCTGATTAAGCCGGATGATTTATCAAGGCTTAATCAGGCTTTTTTTACTATGAATGGTGTCATCAGCGTGGTAATGTTCTGTTTTGTTACTTTTGAAGTAATTTTTGGGAAGGTAAGATTTGTCTGATTATGTAATTGGCATAACTGGAGCAAGCGGAAGTATTTACGGTGTCAGACTGATTCAGGAGCTTGGTCTCAGGAAACAGAAGGTTAATGTGGTTATAACTTCTGCTGGTAAAAAGGTGATGCACGAAGAGCTTCAGGTATCAAGCCTTGATCAAATGGATAAGCTGGGTTTATCCGAAATTAGTGATCAAATAAAGATCTGGGGAAATGATGATTTCAATGCCCCGTTTATGAGCGGCTCTAATGTACCTGAAGCAGTGATTATCATTCCATGCAGTATGGGAAAATTAGCGTCAGTAGCAAATGGTATATCTGGTAATCTTCTTGAGAGGATAGCTGATGTTGCGCTCAAAGAGAAGAGACAGTTAATACTTGTTGTACGTGAGACTCCTCTTAGTCTGATTCATCTGGAGAATATGGTGAAAGTGGCAAGGGCGGGGGCCCAGATTCTGCCAGCCATGCCTGCTTTTTATCATTACCCGAAGACAGTCGATGATATGATTAATTTTGTTGTTGGAAAGGTTTTAAATCTTTTGAGAATTGAACATAACTTATTCAAAGGATGGAGGAAAGAATAAAATGTCGACGAATAGCCTAAGTGAAATTAGAGAGAAAGTTGAAAAAGGCATAAGGCTCTCCAAGAGTGATGCCTTAACTCTTATGAGCTCAAATGACCTTATTTCTATTGGACAACTTGCAAATATGGTCAAGGAGAAAAAATCAGGAAATTATGTATATTTTAATGTCAACCGTCATATAAATCTTACCAACATCTGTGTGTCACGCTGCAAGTTTTGTGCTTTTAGTCGAGACAAAACAGACACTGATGCATATACGATGACAATTGAGGATGTACTGGAGGCAGCTCAGTCAGTAAAGAATCTTGGTATAACCGAGTTTCACATCGTCAGCGGGCTTCATCCTGATCTTCCATTTGATTATTATCTTGAGATTATTTCTCGTATTAAAAATATCATGCCAGAGGTTCATATTCAGGCATTTACTGCTGTTGAGATAGCTTATTTTGCAAAAATTGCAAATCTTTCAATAAAGGAAGTTTTAATGAAATTAAAAGAAGCTGGGTTAGGTTCGCTTCCCGGAGGAGGGGCTGAGATCTTAAACCATAGGGTAAGAGAGGCTGTCTGCTCGAAAAAAGCTACTTCGGATGAATGGCTTGAGGTAATGAGGACAGCTCACAATCTCGGACTGAAATCTAACGCCACGATGCTTTTCGGGCATATTGAGGCGCTTGAGGAGCGGATTGATCACCTTTTAACGTTAAGAGAACTTCAGGATGAAACGGGTGGATTTCAATCCTTTATTCCTCTTCCTTTTCATCCTCAAAATACACAGCTTACAAGTTTTAAAAAGCCTACAGCCTTTGAGAATCTAAAGATGCTCGCTATTTCAAGACTGATACTTGATAATTTACCTCATATCAAGGCTTTTTGGATAATGCTCGGTTTAAAGATTGCTCAACTCTCTCTTCTATTTGGTGCTGATGATCTTGATGGTACTGTTGTTGAAGAGAAGATAACCCATGCAGCAGGAGCTGAGACTGGTCAGTCAATTTCAAAGGAGGAATTATTAAATTTAATTTTTGATGCAGGCAGAATCCCTGTTGAAAGGGATACACTGTATAACCTAATCAAAATTTATGATAAGAAAGAACGGGATGTTCTTGTTGAAACCTAAGGTCGGACACATTCAGTTTTTAAATTGTCTTCCCCTTTATTATGGACTGGTGAAAAGCTGTGCCCTGCTTGATATAGACTTGATAAAGGGAACACCCACTGAACTTAATAATCTTCTGATAAATGGAAAACTTGATATCTCACCTATTTCATCTATTGAATATGCTCGCCATCATGAATCTTTAGTTCTATTCCCTGACTTTACAGTGAGTTCTGATGGGGAGGTAAAAAGCATTCTCCTGTTGAGTCATTTTCCTATAGAAGAATTATCAGAGAAAAAGATTGCCCTGAGCAATACCTCTGCTACATCACAGGTGTTGCTAAAACTGGTTCTCAGCCATGGATATAAGGTTGAGCCAAAGTATATCATTTCTCCTCCTGATTTAGACAAGATGCTTGCAAATGCTGATGCAGCGTTACTTATTGGTGATATAGCTTTGAAATACTATGTTGATAGAAGAGATTTTTACCTTTACGATTTAGGGCTGGAGTGGGGAAAAATGACTGGCAAGAAGATGGTTTATGCAGTCTGGGCTGTTAACCGCACCTTTGCAGAAAAACAAAATGAACTAAGCGAGTATATATTCGAAATTTTTAAAAAATCAATGGATTACTCAATGAAACATTTGTCAGAGATAGCAGAATATGCTGCCAGATGGGAGCCATTTAGTCCCTCCTTTCTAATAGATTATTTCAAATCACTCTGTTTTGGTTTTGAAAAAGATTATCAGGAAGGCCTACTTTATTTCTATCAGTTGGCAGCAGAAATTGGAGCGCTTAAGACAGTTCCAGAACTGGAATTTATCAAGCTCGGTTCAAAGGTAAGCACGTGAAGATTCGACAAATTTTTGATAAGACATCAGAAGGCAAAAGATTAAGCTTTGATGAAGCAGTCCTTCTTTTTAAAACGGCTGATATATTAGAACTTGCAAGGGCAGCAGAAGACATTTGTGACAAGAAACATCCGGAAAGAATGGCAACCTTCCAGATAGACCGTAATATCAATTACACGAATATTTGTAAAAATCAGTGTTCCTTTTGTGCCTTCTTTAGACATAAAGGCCATCCAGAAGCTTATGTTTTAAGTCAGAAAGAGATTGAAAATAAGGTTGCTGAGACAATTAAACTTTCCGGCACTCAAGTAATGCTTCAAGGAGGTATTAACCCTGATCTGAACATTGATTATTACATAAATATGTTTTCTGAGATAAAGAAGAAATTCAGGATCAGGATTCACAGCCTGTCTCCTCCTGAGGTTGTTTATTTAGCAGAGTCATCAAAAATGTCTATTTCAGAAACATTGAAGGAGCTTATGAAAGCAGGACTTGATTCATTGCCAGGGGGAGGGGCTGAAATATTAGTAGACCATGTTAGACAAAGGATAAGTCCTCGTAAGATATCCTCCTCGCAGTGGATGGAGGTTATGGATGAAGCCCATAATCTGGGACTAAAGACAACAGCTACCATGATGATTGGTACTGTTGAAGCCATTGAGGATAGGATAACCCATCTTCAGAAGATAAGAGATCTCCAGGATAGAACAGGAGGCTTTCTGTCGTTTATTTCATGGACATTTCAACCACGGAATACTGCTTTAGGAGGCAAATCGATTTCATCCATTGAATATCTGAAGACTTTATCAGTAAGTCGTCTTTTCCTCGATAATTTTCTGAATGTCCAAGGTTCATGGGTCACACAGGGTAAAAACATTGGACAAATTTGTCTTTCATTTGGTGCGAATGATTTAGGCAGTATTATGATTGAGGAGAATGTTGTCCGAGCGGCAGGAGTTTTTCATCGGATTACTGTTGATGAGATGGTTGATCTGATACGAAAGGCGGGAAAGATTCCGGCGCAGAGGGATACAGAATTTAATATATTGAAGGTATATGATTAGAGAAAAAAAATTAATTCCTCAAGCCAAAAAAGCATTTATTGGCGGGTCAAGCACCTATAACATCAATTTCCCTGAGGATATTAAACTCCCTGAAGTAAAGGTAATAAATAAGAGAATTTTTTCAACTCCTTTTGGAGAAAGCCCTGAATTTAAAATTATAAAAATCGGCGGTGATATTGTACTTACTGTCAGGATGCATGGCTGGCGGACTGGTGTCAGTAGGGCTGATGCATCCCGACAAATTTTTTGGGTTTTAGAACAGGCTGGTGTTCATACAGTTCTTGCTGAAGGGGGCGTGGGAGCAATAAGGAAAGATCTGGAGTTAAGTCATTTTATAATCCCTGATGATTATATTGATCTTTCTCTAAGAAGAGATATCCATCTTTCTGATAAGTATCTACTCATTATGCGAGATCCAATCTGTCCTGAACTCGCAAAAATTTTTACAAAAGCAAGTAATAAATTGTTTCCAGAAAGAAAGGTGACACGAGGAATATATGCAGTTACTGATGGCAGGCATTTTGAAAGTCGGGCAGAGGTAAAAATGATAGAGTCTGTGGGCGGAGATGCGATTGGGCAGAGTCTTTGTCCTGAGATATATCTGGCCAGAGAAATAGGTGCATGCTATGCAGGTCTTTACCTCATTGTCAATAGAGCTGAGGGAATCGGGCATGACTGGAGCCATAAAGAATTGAGGGATATTTTCTATAAGGAAGCGATCAATGTAGGGAAAATAATCATAGAGAGTCTGGGACAGATAAAACAGAAGAAAGTTTGTCAATGTGCGAAGCTGAGAAAGAAGACGTTATTGAAATAAAAAGATTTTTGTATTTTTCGTGTCATTCCCGCTTGTCGGGAATCTTTCTGAAAACGACCCGATGAAACCCACTTTGTCAAGAGGAACCCAAGAAGGATTCCGAACAAGTCGGAATGACAGCAAGGATAAGAAAGGGGAATGAAATATCTAAATACCCCTCTTTTTTAAAGAGGGGATAGGGGAGATTACCAAAATAATAATTTCCATATTTCAGGAACTATTAATGAATTCCATAGACCATAAAGAACGTGACGCAAAAAAAGTTGAGGAGATGTTCTCCGATATTGCCGCACGTTATGATCTTTTGAATCACGTTCTTAGTCTTGGTCTGGATATTAGGTGGCGGAAAAGAGTTGCTCAAGAGACAGGTCGTTGCGACTCGATTCCGAGGAAAATCAATTGTCAGAGTATACTTGATGTCTGTACAGGCACAGGGGATATGGCTATTGAGCTTTGTAAATTCTGGAAAGGCAATGCTCATATTGAGGGAATAGATTTTTCACATGGACTTATCGAGATCGGAAGGAAAAAGATAAAAAATGCTAACCTTCAGGATAAGATAATCTTCAGGGAAGGAGATGCTGAAAAGCTCTCTTACAAAAATGAGCAGTTTGATGCGATAACTATTACCTTCGGCTTAAGAAATATTAATAACCGTTTAAAAGCTCTAAAGGAATTTTACCGTGTAACAAAAACTGGGGGATGTTTCGTCTGCCTTGAGTTCAGTCAACCGAAAGGCCCTATTTTTGCTAAGATTTATTCTTTTTATCTTATGATAATCATACCTTTCGTTTCTAAAATCTTAAGCTCTGACCCTGCTGCATATAAATATTTGGGGAATACGATAAGAGATTTCCCTTCCCCTGTAGAACTTGTTAAATTGATTGAATCCGCAGGCTGGAGGGATGTTACACATTATACTTTAGCTGGTGGGATAGTAGCTATACATCGAGGAAGAAAATATTAAAAACAGGCAAATTTTAAATATTTTAAACGTTTGCTCAGTTTCCCCCTCCCCCTCCTCCGTCATCACCCGCTCCTGGGAAACGCGTTCTTTCAACTGATGGTGTGAGCCTTATTGTTACTTTTACCTTGTTGTTTTCTTTTAGCCAGTAATTAACCTCCAGAACATCACTGACTCCATAAACAAAAGGCTGATATAACGGCCTCACTTCATAGCCAATAGTAGAGCCTTTGTTATCAATAATCCTGCTCAATTGAGAGCGATGGAATGTATTATGAAAACTTACGAACTTTTCTGACTCAGCAAGTGCCTCTTTGGCTGGGATTTTTTTCTTTATTTTGTAATCAAATTCAGGCGCATAAGGCTCAAAGGTGTATTGATCCCCTTCATAATCAAGAATCGCAATAGTTTCAATGTCATCTGAGAATCTGCCCCCGTAAAGTATTAGTGTAAAAATACCGGTTATATCCACAGCTTTTGACTCTTCTGTCTTTAGAGGTTTTTCAAGGGCAAAAGAAACACTGATTGCAATAACTGAAATAACCAAAAGTGCAAGAATACAATTAATAATGTTTTTCATGTAATCTCCCCTTTTTCTTGCAAGATTTCGATTCAATAACACCTATCGGAATTCTATTCTCAATAATTTTACCATATATCCCCTTGCAAAAAAAGCTATTTTTATGTTAACCTTGCTTCCTTAAAGGAAAGAATCCGTATTTCTCATGCAGGAATACGCCTTTCCACAAATATTTTGTACAGAAAAACCCGGCAACCAGAAAAAGGGTTTTGAGAAGACAGGAGGAGAAAAAGGAATATGGTAGCAGCGATGAAGGAACTGCTTGAGGCAGGGGTACACTTTGGCCATCAGGTAAAACGATGGCACCCTAAGATGAAGAAATACATCTTCGGAGAAAGAAACGGTATCTATATCATTGACCTTCAGAAGACAGTAAAGGGTCTTGAGGGTGCTTATAATTTCGTAAAAAGTGTGGCATCAACAGGAGCACCGATACTTTTTGTCGGTACAAAAAAACAATCCCAGGATACTATCCAAGAAGAGGCGACAAGGGCAGGTGCATTTTATGTTAATCATCGCTGGCTTGGGGGTATGCTGTCAAATTTTACCACGATAAAAAAGAGCATAGAAAAGCTAAAAAAGTTTGAGGCCATGAAAGAAGATGGCACCTTGGCCTTGCTTACCAAAAAGGAGGTTGCCGCCATTGAAAAGGAAAGGGCTAAATTGGAAAAGAACCTGTTAGGCATTAAAGATATGACAAGCCTTCCAGCGGCCCTGTTTATAGTGGACCCGAAGAAAGAGAGAATTGCTATTTTAGAGGCAAGGAAACTATCTGTGCCAATAGTTGCAATAGTTGACACAAACTGTGACCCGGATGAAGTTGATTATGTAATCCCGGGTAATGATGATGCCATAAGGGCTATAAGGCTCATAACCTCAAAGATAGCAGATGCTGTGATTGAAGGCAGAGAGATATTATCAAAGACTATGGCAGAAGAAGCTGAGAATCTGCAGGTTGAGGATAAGATACAGCAGGAAGAGGCTGAGGTAACAGAATGACAGTGATTTCTGCAGAAATGATTAAGAACCTCAGGGAAAAGACAGGTACTGGCATGATGGAATGCAAAAAAGCGCTTACAGAGTCTAACGGGGATTTTGAAAGAGCTATAGACTTACTCAGACAGAAAGGTCTTGCAAGTGCATTAAAAAAAGCAGGGAGGACTGCGTCTGAAGGCCTCATTCATTCTTATGTACATATGGGCAAGATAGGAGCAATGGTTGAGGTTAACTGTGAGACGGACTTTGTTGCAAGGACTGATGATTTCAAAGAGCTTGTCAAAGATATTGCTATGCATATAGCAGCTGCAAGCCCGCTATACTTAACAAGAGATGAAGTACCGCAGGATATCATAGAACGTGAAAGGGTGATATACAGGGCACAGGTTGCAGACAAACCGTCATACGTTGTTGAAAAGATTATAGAGGGAAAGCTCGAGAAGTTTTACACAGACACCTGTCTCCTTGATCAGCTATTCATTAAAGACCCTGAACAAAAGAAGAGGATTAAAGATATCGTCTCTGAGAAGATTGCAAGATTAGGCGAGAATATTATCATAAGAAGATTTGTCAGATTCCAGCTTGGAGAGACAGTACAGGGATAGATAACTTGATATATAAAAGGATACTCCTGAAAATTAGTGGTGAAGCTATGATGGGAGACAAGGGCTATGGAATTGATTCATCTACTGTTGATTTCATAGCTAAGGAAATAAAGGGAGTGGTTTCCAGAGGGGTTGAAGTTGCAGTAGTGATAGGTGGGGGGAACATCTTCAGAGGAGTAGAGGCAAGTGTTAGAGGGATGGAAAGGGCTTCCGCAGATTATATGGGAATGCTTGCAACTGTTATCAATGCCCTTGCCCTTCAGAACTACCTCGAAAAACACGGGGTTCCGACAAGGGTTCAGTCAGCAATAGAAATGAAGGAACTTGCAGAGCCATATATAAGGCGCAAGGCAATAAGACATCTCGAGAAGGGAAGAACAATTATCTTTGCTGCTGGCACAGGTAACCCTTATTTCACAACTGATACCGCTGCAGCCCTGAGGGCTATGGAGATTGGTGCAGAAGTCATACTTAAGGCAACAAAGGTTGATGGTATATATTCCTCAGACCCTATGAAAGACTTTGCTGCAAAAAAATATAATACTGTCACTTATATTGATGTACTAAAAAGGGGTCTCAGCATCATGGATTCGACCGCTGTATCATTATGTATGGACAACAACCTTCCGATTGTGGTATTTAACCTGAGAGGGAAAGGTAATATAAGAAAAATTATAGAAGGTAAAAAGATAGGAACTCTTGTGAGGGGAAATAATGGAGCAAGAGTTAAAAAGAAAAACCGCTGAGCGAATGTCCTGTACCATCGAAGCCCTGAAGAAGGAATTCTCTTCTGTCAGGACAGGAAGGGCCTCTTTGGCGCTTCTCGATGGAATAATGGTAAATTATTATGATGCACAAACTCCGCTTCAACAACTTGCAAGCCTGAGCATACCCGAGAGCCGTCAGATAGCAATACAGCCATGGGATCAAAAAATCATTCCTGATATCGAGAAGGCTATTATGAAATCAGACCTCGGCCTAACGCCTATGAATGACGGCAAGATAATAAGAATAAATATCCCTCCACTTACAGAGGAAAGAAGAAAGCAGCTTGTAAAAGCTGTAAAGAAAAAGGCAGAAGAAGCAAAGATATCAATAAGGAATATCAGGAGAGATACAAACGAAGAGCTTAAGAAACTTGAAAAAGAAAAACACCTCAGTGAAGATGAAGTCAAGAAATTACAGGAGGAGACACAGAAGATCACAGATTCTTATATAGCTAAAGTAGATGAGGTTTTAGGGCACAAGGAAAAAGAGATAATGGAGGTGTAAGATAGATATTCCCAGGAAAACTAAGCCAACACCCAAAAAGAAACTAACAAGTAAAAAGGCCGAAGAGGGAAAAAGGGCTATCCTGAGAAGGGTGCTTATTAATCACAGAGAAGAAATCCTAAAAGAGGCAAAGACCGAGATATCTAAGTATATAAAAGGTGAGACAAAGCACCTTGTAGAGACAGCCCTTGATGACGGAGACTGGTCTGTTATTGATCTATCAGAAGATATCAGCCTGAAGCAGCTGAGTACCCATAGGGAAAACCTCCTCAAGATAGACGAGGCACTGAGAAAACTAAAGGAAGGTACCTATGGTAAATGCGAGGATTGTGGAGAAGAGATAAGCGAGAAAAGGCTTAAGGTCATTCCATTTGCGATTTACTGTATAGACTGTAAGGAAAAAAGAGAGCAGCTTGAAGTGATAGAGAGAAAAGAAGTGTTAGTCTTGGGTTAATCCAAGCACCTTGAGAATAAAGTGCTGGGTTAACTACTAATTTCTCCATTAATGCTCGGTAAACATTAATTATATACCTCTATTATATACCTCATCCAGTATCTCTTTTGCACCCCGTGAAAGGATGTCTTCTGCCAGTGTAATGCCGTGGGATTCTGCAAGCTCAGGACTGCCTTCTACGTGCCCTTTTATAATTCTGTCTCCCTCGATGCTACCAACAAGACCATCCATAATAAGTAATGAGTGATTAAATCCCCCCTTACCCCCCTTTTCTAAAGGGGGGGTGGGGGGATTATTATGGGTTAAGGGGGAATTTAACTCCTGACTTCTGACTCCCGACCCCTGACTGACTATCCTCGCATAGGCAGCTATAGGCACCTGGCATCCTCCTTCCAACCGTTTTAAGAATGCCCTTTCAGCTTTCACGCATATGGAAGTTTCGGGGTGATTCAATGGCTTAATGAGGTTATTGATAGACTCATCATCAATCCTGCATTCAATACCTACAGCTCCTTGACCAATTGCAGGAAGGCTTATCTCAAAGGACAGTAACTCTGTTATCCTGTTTTGTAGTCCAAGTCTTTTAATACCGGCAGCAGCCAGGATTATTGCATCAAACTGCCCTTCATCCAGTTTTCTTAGTCTTGTATCGATATTACCTCTCAGCTGTTCAATCTTTAGATCAGGCCTGATATTGAGTAATTGACATGAGCGTCTTAGACTGCTCGTCCCGACTTTCGCACCACTCGGAAGTGCTTTAAAATTTTGAATTTCGAATTTCGAATTTCGAATCTTCGAGATAAAGGCGTCCCTCGGGTCTGCTCTTTTACAAATAACTGTAAGATGAAGACCGCCGGGAAATTCTGTCGGTACATCCTTCATACTATGGACAGCAATGTCGGCCTCATATCCTAAAAGCGCCTCTTCTATCTCCTTTACAAAAACGCCTTTACCACCAACCCTTGCAAGGGGTACATCTAAAACCTTATCTCCTGTAGTCTTAATCCTTCTGAGCCTTACCTCAACCCCTGGGCTTGCCCTTTCAAGTTCTGCCTTGACCCACTCTGCCTGCCATAAAGCAAGTTTGCTGCCTCGTGTGCCAATTGATATCCTATTTATTTTCATTCTTTTCTCCGTCAATACCATAGAGTCTTCTTATCGTTGCTATTATAGTATCTTTATCTTCAGAATCTTCTTTAAGCGCTACGGTGGGTGGATGGATAAGCTTATTTATAATAGCAGCAGCCATATATTCAATAGCTTTTTTCTCTTTTTCTCCGATCTCTGGAATCTTATTTAAAAGCCTGTCGATCTCCTGTTTTTTGATTTCCTCAGCCTTTTCTCTCAGGGCGATAATAGTCGGCACAGAATCGAGAGACAACTGCCATTTAAGAAAGGTTTCGATCTCTTCCTCGATTATCTTTTCCGCCTTTTCTGCCTCTTTCTGCCTTTCAAACATGTTTGCATCAACAACACCCTGCAGGTCATCAATATTATAAAGATAGACATTATCCAGATCGTTAATTTCAGGGTCTATGTTTCTCGGAACAGAGATATCAATAATGAAGACCGGCTTCTGCTTTCTTTCCTTCATCGCCTTCTGCATCTGGCTTTTCATCAACACATAATTTGAGGCGCCAGTCGAACAAATGACAATATCAGTGCGTACCAACTCATGGATAAACTCATCAAACTTAACAGGTTTTCCATTAAATTCCTTTGCAAGTTCACAACCGCGATCATATGTCCTGTTTGCAATAATAATCTCCTTTACCCCACTGCCGATCAAATGCCTTGCAGCAAGTTCAGCCATTTCCCCTGCACCTAAAAGCATGGATACCTTCTTTGGCAGGTCAGTAAATATTTTCCTTGCAAGTTCAACAGCCGCAAAGCTTATTGATACAGCATTTTCAGCTATCCTTGTTTCTGTCCTTACCCTCTTTGCAACAGAGATTGCCTTTTTCATCAGCCTATTCAGAAGAATGCCCGTAGTCTTTTTCCTAAGGGCTAACTCAAAAGCATCTTTAAGCTGCCCGAGGATTTGAGGTTCACCGACGACCATAGAGTCGAGGCTCGATGCAACCCTGAAGATGTGCCTCACTGCATTTATATCATCATAGATATAGAGGGCATTATCGAGAGACCCCCTGTTTATATTGTGGAATTGTGAGAGAAATGTCCTGATAGATTCAGATGCTTTTGCAGTATCCCTGACATTCGCATAAAGTTCTACCCTGTTACAGGTAGACAGTATCACAGCCTCTTGTACATCAGGGAGTTCTTTGAACCTTATCAGACCTTCTTCGAGCCTGGGACCATTAAATGTAAATTTCTCCCTGGTATCAACATCAGCCGTCTTGTGGTTGAGCCCTGCTACAAATACTTTCATAGGAAAACATGAAGACCTTTCTGGAGTAATTTAATACCGAAGAAAGCGATAAGAATTGTTAAAAAACCGATTATAGATAATAAAGCAGCCTTTTTACCTCTCCATCCGGCTATAAGCCGGGCGTGAAGCACAATGGCATAGATGAACCATGTTATAAGCGACCAGACCTCTCTCGGATCCCAATTCCAGTAACTTCCCCAGGCGCTCTCTGCCCATAAAACACCGGTTATTATTGCAAGCGTAAGCAAGGGAAACCCAATGGTTATCAGCCTGTAATTTATTTCATCGAGGGTCTGGAGGCTCGGTAATCTCTCAAATAGCCCGCCAAGGTGTTTGGATTTCACATAGTGTTCCTGAACAAGATACATAAGACCTATTCCAAATGCCATTGCAAAAGCAGCATTACCTAAAAAGGCAAGAACTGTATGTATGCCGAGCCAGTAACTCTGCAGCACAGGGCTTAAAGGTTTTATCTCTCTCGGCAGCATTGAGGATGAAAGCATCAGAATAAATACTATGGGCATAATAAAGGAGGAGAGGAGGATAATCCTGTATCTAAATTGTAAAATGAAAAAGATAAGGACTACACACCAGGAAAAAAATGATGTTGCCTCATGTGCGTTTGTTATAGGGATATGGCCTGCAGTAACATAACGATAAATAATACACGCAGTATGAATGGCAAACCCGATCCCGGCCGATGAAAGTATAATCTTTGACGTGATTCTTGAACCTTTGAAGAGTTCTATAATGCTGACAATAGTTGCAGTGAAATAAAAGGTCAGGGCTAATTCAAATAATATTACCCCCATCAGAAGCAACCAAGCTCACAGTCTGTGATCTTTATATTAAGTTCATCAGCTGCCCTGCCGACCTCTTTATAAGAAATAGAAAGCTCCTTAGCAAGCTTTCTTGCAATAGGGCAGGGAAGCTTACCATTAACAGCTTTTTTCTTTATCTCTTCTACTACCTTGTCTTTAACCATTTTTAAATGCCTCAATTTACCCTTTTAGAAAGGGGGATATAGGGGGATTACTAATTTTCATTAAATTATTTATATAAAAATATTACAACATAAGGCTTTAAAAACTCAATTGGACCATTAAAGAGATTTTTTAGAAACAGCATCTCTTTATTAACTAAATTGAGCGATTATAATCCTCCTCCCCTCGCCCCTCCCGCCAGGGAAGGGGAACATAACTCCCCTTTCTCCCCCTCTTAAATTAAGAGGGGGTTGGGGGGCGTTATTCCCTCCCCCTTGACGGGGGAGGGTTAGGGTAGGGGTGTTTGATAATAAATTCAACAAGTTCCATGATTGTATTATTAAGAATCGCTCAATTTAGGTATTAACTAATAGGGGCAAGAAATAGCGAGTTATCTTTTCCTCTTTACAATTTGAAGTTTCTCTTATATTTTAGTTGCTTAAAATAGATAGAAATAAGTAAAACAAGTTTGGTCAGAAAGGTAATGTGCTATAATATCAAAAAGTTCTCGGGATGTAATGTTTATGGAGAACATTGCAATAAAGAGCCATTCATCTTAAAGAATCATGAAACTCGCATGGAGAAATTTCTCCTTAGACTTTTCTAAAAAGACCTATATTATGGGAGTCCTGAATGTCACGCCAGATTCCTTTTCTGACAACGGCCTGTACTTTAATAAGTCCTCAGCCATCAAAAGAGCAATACAAATGATTGAAGATGGCGCTGATATTATTGACATAGGCGGTGAATCAACAAGGCCAGGCTCTGAACCAGTCACTATCGAAGAAGAGTTAAGGCGTACAATCCCGGTTATTGAGGTACTTGCAAAGGAAATTAAGGTTCCAATATCTATTGATACATATAAATCAGAGGTAGCAAAAAATGCACTCGATGCTGGCGCTTCTATGGTAAATGACATAAGCGGATTAAGGTTTGACCCTGTGATGCCAGAGATTGTCTCCAGGTACAAAGTTCCCGTGGTGATTATGCACATAAAAGGGAGACCAAAAGATATGCAGCAGAATCCTGTCTATGAGTCATTAATACCTGAGATAATGGATTACCTCAGGATAGGTATAAGGATAGCAATAAAATCAGAAATCTCAGCAGATAAGATAATAATCGACCCTGGTATGGGTTTTGGTAAAACATTTGGCCACAATCTTGAGATAATTAGGAATCTTCATGAATTTACCCTTTTAGAAAAGCCAGTCCTTATAGGTCCATCAAGAAAGGCATTCATCGGAAAGATCCTCGGGAATGTGCCTGTAACAAATAGGCTTGAAGGCACTGCAGCAGCAGTTGCCATCTCTATTATGAATGGTGCGAATATAGTCCGTGTCCATGATGTGAAGGAGATGGCTAAAGTGGCAAGGGTTGCGGATGCCATTAAAACCTCACGTAAAATACCCTCAACATGGAAATCAAATTACTCAGGAATATAGGTAAAAGGCTTTTAAAAAAAATCCCCTTAATCAAAAAAGGGATTAAAAGTGCTATCGGTATTGGTGCATCAGGCGATAAGACCTATCCAATAGATAAAATAGCAGAAGATATTATTATCTCTGGTCTTGATGAATCGGGAGAAGCAATGACGATTGTCTCTGAAGAGCTTGGGATAAAGGATATAAAAGGCGGCGGTAAAAAGATACTGATAGACCCAATTGATGGCAGCAGGAATGCAGTCTCTGGTATCCCTTTTTTCTGCACATCTATTGCAGTCGTGGATGGAAATACAGTAGGGGATATTGAATCAGCATATGTTGTGAATCTCATAAACGGTGATGAGTTCTGGGCAGAGAGAGGCAAAGGAGCATTCTTAAATGGTGAAAGGATGAATACACAGAAGGATGACAATTTTTATTTTATCGCATATGAGACACAAACTCCTCACGAAGACATCCCCCGTATAATTCCGCTTCTTGCAGAATCGAGGAAGACACGGTGTCTTGGTGCTACGGCACTTGATCTTGCATACCTTGCATATGGTGCAATCAGCATATTTGTTAGCCCATCACCTTCGAGGAGCTTTGATTTCGCAGGTGGCTGGTTGCTTGTAAAAGAGGCAGGGGGGATCTTTACAGATATGAACGGGAATTCTATTGAGACCATCGAAGTCAGCCTTAAAAAAAGTACTTCACTGCTTGCGTCTGGGAATGAGAGACTTCACGAGAAGGCATTAAGATTATTGAGCAGGACGTAATGACTAATTTGAAAACTAATTTTATATAATCTGGCAACTTAAAGAGCTTATTTCTTACTCTCAGAATTCTTGACTTACCATTTATTTAGTTCTTCATCAAATGTGCACTCTGGATACTTTTCATTGGATGCGACTTGCACCTACAAGTCCGCAGAGCGAGCTTTCGATTAAAAATGATGAATACCATTTGAAACATGCATTTGGAAGTTTTGAAATGAATTACATCTAATAAGTCAACTTAGTCAACAACGTACATGGGACGGCTGCTAATTTTCCGCTTGACTTTTTTAATACACTATTATACACTTTGTATAATTATGAAGACACAACTCAGTCAAAAACAAGCAGACGCAGTTCGCTATATACGAAACTGGCTTATGCATAAGGGCAAAACCCCATCTGTGCGTGAGCTGATGACAGCACTTGGATATAAATCCCCCAGATCGGCTGCTTTAATTATTGAGGAATTAATCCAGAAAGGTATTTTAAGAAAGCGTTCAAATGGAGATTTGCAGTTAATTAAAGATATTGACGCAGATTCAGTTCATGCCCGCACAGTCGATATTCCTTTGGTTGGTATGGTAACTTGTGGAGTACCTATTTTGGCTCATGAAAATATTGAAGGATTTATTCCTGTTTCTGTTTCCCTTGCAAAGCCCGGGTTTAAATACTTCTTGCTTAGGGCTAAAGGCGATTCTATGAACAAGGCTGGAATCAATGATGGAGATTTAATACTTGTTCGCCAGCAGTCAGTGGCACAAAATGGCGATATAGTTGTAGCACTGATTGATGATGAAGCAACTGTGAAAGAGTTTCAACATAGTAAAAATTGTGTTGTTTTAATGCCAAGGTCGAATAATAAAAAGCATAAACCGATTATCCTGACTGAAAATTTTCAGGTTCAAGGAGTGGCTGTAACAACAATTCCAAAGTTGGAGGTTTGAGTATGGCTAAGAATGCACCGTATGGAGACAATCACAGACAAGGAGCGGTTAAAAACCGTTCACAGGTTTATAACCCTCACAATCAGCGCTGGACAAAAATAGACACGGACACTAAGTTGTTTATTGATCAGAAGGCAGATAAAAGCCGTTTAAAGGGGTGAGGAAGGAAAGGTAGATTATTTTGACCGGGGTGTTAGGGATTTTGAGATAATAAAGAAAGAGTTTAAATAGGGAATTAAATGAAAATTACTTATCTAAAAGTCGAGAATGTCAGATGTATAGATAGCGCTGAGTTTCAAGATTTAGGAAACATTATATTAATTGTTGGCCCAAATGGGAGTGGTAAAAGTGCGCTATTCGAAGCGATTCGTGTCTTTAAGACCAGTATGGCGAGTTATTCAACAAGATGGGGGATTAATCTTTCTAGTCTTTATCCTAATTTTGTCAGCTTAGGAAAAGATCGCGCTAGTATAACACTAGAAGTAGGACTGACAAAAGAAGAGCAAGAAGCCCTTAATACCGAAAAAGACGTATTGAAGTCAACCATAACAGTTGATAAAAACCTAAGTGTTACGCCCGCAGGAGACGATATCAATCTTTTTCGACAACTTTTCTCGCCTGCTATTTTTTCAAAATATAATGTTGGAAAATTTGAACACATTCCTTCTGACAGAAGATTTGGGAAAGGGCAAATTTCTAGTATTTCATTTTCACAAGACTTAATTGAACAAGATAGACATAGGATGTTTGATGACACATCTGAAAAATTTACTAATCTTAAAAGTGATTTGCTATGGATGCATATGGTAGATTTACATTTACAAGCTTCAAATAAACATATCGAGCCGCATCCACAATATATAGAAGGTGTAAAAAAGATATTTACTCATTTTTTGGATGGTGTTGAGTTTGAAGGCGTAGATTTAGATGTTTACCTAACGAGGCCAGCAAATTTCATAGTCAAAACACCCAGAGGTCCACATGATATAGATGCTTTAAGCTCAGGCCAACGAGAAATTTTAATGACTTATGCTTTATTGGAAAAGAGAAAGTTTACAAATTCAGTCATTTTATTTGATGAGCCCGAGTTACATCTGCATGGGGCTTTGGAAAGAAGAGTTCTCAGTTACTTGCAAGGGGTAGCTGATATAGGAAATCAATTCTGGATCGGCACTCATTCTCCTGAAATAATAGGCTCATGCGAAAAAGAAATAATTTATCGTTTAACAGGAGGCAATCCAAATATAGCAGAGAGAGTAGATCTAAAAAGCGAGAAAATTGAAACATTGAAATCACTCGGTGCATCAGTGCATATTCAAATGATTTCACAACGAATAGTTTATGTTGAGGGAGAGTCTGATAGCCAAATCCTTGAATATATAAATCCAAATATTGTTCATAGTGCATCTTTTATACCTTCTCAAGGTGTGCGGGGTGTTAGAGGAGCAATTGATTTGCTTAATAAGGCAAGCAGATTTGAAAATTTTAGAGGAATTAGAGATAGAGACTATTTATCAGATGAGGAGATTGGAAGGATAGAAAGCGAAACAATAGGTCGTATTCATGTATGGGAAAGATACCATATAGAAAATTATCTGCTCGATGGTAAGGCTATTTACAATGTTTTATCCACCCATAAAGGAATCAAGCTGCTAAAAATATTTAATAGTCCAGAGGAAATTAATAAAGAACTAAAATTAATTGCTGATGGTTTAAAAAATATTATAGTTGCTAAAAAATTAGAAAATTTAATTAATGAAAAAATAGTCCATCATATTAAAATCGATCCTAAAAATATCAAAGAATCATATAAAACTATTGCGGATAGACGACTCCCCGATATACTCTCCTTACTAGAAGAAAAGGAACACGATAAATATATTAAACAAGCATTTAACGAAATTGATAATCAATGGGAGCAGAAATGGGTCGAGTTATGTCCAGGGCGTGAGATATTAAAGGAGTTTTGTAGAAAAAATATAGATGGTGCATTGAATACGATATATCCTATTTTAGTTGAACAAATTGCTAAGCAGTTAGCAGCAGATGGACTAAATGCAGAAGTAAAATCGGTAATAGAAAAAATTATTGAGTAATTTTTCAAGAATAAAACTTATGCTTTCTAAAACTACCATAATCATCGGCGATCGGCAAAGGCTGAAAGAACTAAAAGATGAGAGGACAAAGTATGCGTGCTAAAACATATGCAGAGCCTCAGCATGCTTGTTGTACAGGTACTCTGGATAACTGCAAAGCTTGCAAAGAAAAACATAACTGCTTAATGTTGAGAGAGCAGTTAGCTTTCTATAATCGCTTGGGCGTATCCCAGATTGACGATAATACAGACGCCGATACCTTAACCAACATAAAGTATTTGTGGCAAGATTCAACCCGAACTAAAAAATACGATCCGAGTTGGAATTATGCTGAGGATAATACACGGGGCTATACGCACCCTATTCACCCTTATCCTGCAATGATGATACCTCAAGTAGCAGGAAGGCTTATTGATTTGTATGCGAAACCAAAAGCAGTTGTGTTAGACCCATTTTGTGGTTCTGGCTCTGTTTTATTGGAAGCATTTATCAGAGGTTATGACTCGTATGGTATTGATATTAACCCGCTTTCTCTTTTAATAAGCAAGGTTAAGACGACCCCAATTAATTACAAACAATTACAAAATGGATTGGAAAATATCTTGGAAAAAGTATCTACGACAAAAAAAATAAATAATCCTGCTTTCTTTAATATTGATTTTTGGTTTAAACCTCGAGTTGTATCTAAGCTGGCATCATTGAGAGCGGCCATCGACTTAATAAGAGATAAAAAAATAAGGGATTTTTTCAAGGTAGTGTTCAGTTTTACTGCAAGAGTATCTTCTAATACAAGGAATGGAGAGTTTAAATTGTATCGTATTGATGAAGAAAAATTGAATGATTTTAATCCACCTGTTATTGAAATTTTTAAAGCAAGAGCTGAACAAAACATTAATGCGATGGCTGAACTATGGGAAGAATTTAAAGAAAAAGAAGCGCAGGTCAATATCTTAAACGAGGATACCCGTTATAGAACAAGCATTAAAGACGGTGTCGTCAACATTGTAGTAACCTCTCCACCGTATGGCGATTCGAAAACTACAGTTGCATATGGCCAGTTCTCAAGACTTTCTTTACAGTGGCTTGGTTTTAATGGCCAGTCTTTAGATACAGACAACCGTTCTTTAGGGGGGCGGTTAAATATCAATAATCTTCACTTAGGCTATAGTTCCCCAAATTTGAGATATTCTGTAGATCTAATATCACGCATTGACAAGAAAAGAGCAAGAGATGTTATGGCATTTTATATTGATCTGAATAAATGTTTTGTCGAACTGAATCGCGTTACAAAAAGGGGAGGCTTTTTATGCATGGTAGTGGGTAATAGAACAGTTAAGGGAATTCAACTGCCAACAGATGAAATTGTAGCAGATTTTGGGGAACATGTCGGCTTTAGACATATAGAAACTATTATCCGAAAAATTCCTAATAAGAGGATGCCGTCAAAGAATAGTCCTACTAATAAAACTGGCGTATTAGGTGCAACCATGACCGAAGAATACATTGTAATAATGGAAAGGATAAAATGACTCTAAAGGAAATAGAGCGCAGACTTCGTGCCTTGAAAGCGATGGGATACGTTCCTACAGTTCGACATGGTTCAACAGGCGTAGGACATACCTTTGAGCAAAAAATGGGATTGACCGAAACTAATATTCCAATCCCAGACATCGGCGGAAGAGTAGAGATTAAAACAACGAGAAAAGATTCAGCTTCTCTTGTAACATTATTTTGCTTTAATAGAGGGGTCTGGCATATATCCCAAAAGGATTTAATCGAAAAATATGGTTATGTTGATGATGCTGGCAGGAAAGCTTTAAAGAACACCGTATATGCTGGAAGGCAAATATCTCAAGGTCTGAGTCTCCTAATCGATGATTTGAACAATAAAGTAAGTCTCATAGACGAAAATGGAACTTCATTAGCCACATGGGATGTTTTCGTCATGGTTGGAAAATTAATGTCAAAGCTTAGCAGTGTCCTATTTGTTATCGCGGATAGACGATTTGATGCGAATGGAGAGGAAGAGTTTTTATACAGTGAAGCACATATACTTACCACTCCCATACCGCGGAATTTTATAAATGCCTTTAAGTCCGGCAAGGTTGGCATTGATTTGAGAATGCATCTTAAAGAGACTGGCTCAGTAAGAAACCGCGGAACAGCCTTTAGGATTAAAGAGATAGATTTGTGGGATTTGTACTCTAATATTCGAAATCTTGGAATCTGACGATAATTAGAGCATGGAGAGCCTATAAAAAACAAAAGCTCAATCAGCTCCGTTATTACATACCAATTACCCCGGCCCTGCGATGCAAAAATTTTAATAGTGGCAGCGGAAGGCGGTAAGGTTGTCGAAATCAACCATTTCGGTTCTTTCAAAGATACAAAACAGGTTTTTGATGAAATTGCAAGCGATCACGGCTGCGAGCCAGAAACTGTAAATAAGTCCGGCTATTATGATGTTCCTATATGGCGATGGACAGAAAATAGATATATGAGATTGAGTTATACAGATAAGCTGAGGTGATTTATGAAATGCACAGGATGTTTTAAGGAATTTAGTGAAAGGGACAAGATTTATAACACCTAAAAGCACTATAATCATCGGCGATAGAGGATTTGCAAGCATTGGTAAATATTGTTGATGACAGAGTTCGTCCTAAAAGAAAGAAAAAAGGGAGTATCGGGTCAGAACGTTATGAAGTTTTTATTACTACGGAAGACGAATTAATGAAATTTTTATCAATTATAGAAAATAAACATCAAAATGAACATTAAAGAACTAAAAAAGCTTTGGAAGGAACTAGAGGAGATTCCTGTGGACTCTGATGATCGCATTGAGCGGGATTTTTATCTGTGGGAAAAGGGAACAGGTAAGTTCGACATTTGGCATTGGTTTGATGAAGAATTGCCTCAAGGGATAGCAGAATGGTTAGTTTAAATTCTACATATAAGTGCTATCTAAACGCAAATAGAAGCTGCAAAGATATTTCAAAAAGCGAACCTCAAGTATTCAAAACTTACGAACGCTTGGGTTTCATTTGTGGTCGGCTCAAGCTTATTATTAAAAGGGAAAGGGAAAATAGGCTTTGTGCTTCCTGCTGAAATCTTGCAAGTATCTTATGCCGAAACCCTACGAAACTTTTTATCGCATTATTACAATAAAATAAATATAGTATCCTTCAAAAAATTAGTATTCCCCGATATTCAGCAAGAGGTTGTTTTGCTGTTGTGCGAAAAAAATAACACGAACGAACACTATATCGAACACATAGAAGTTAAAGACGATAATGATCTGCGGGCACTTGATATACTATCTCTCAAAAAATCGGGAAAAAGGATAGATTTCAAATCCAATAAATGGACTTTTTATTTCTTAGAGCAAAAGGAAATTGACTTTCTGGAAGAAATTACAATGAACGGTACTATTCCAAAATTGGGCGATTTTGCAGATGTCGAAGTCGGCATTACAACCGGCTCAAATGAATTTTTTACAGTACCCTTAGCAGTAGTTGAGGCATTTGAGCTGCAGCCTTTTGCCAAGCCCTTGGTTGGCAGGAGCGTGCAGGTGGACAACCCGATTTTTACCTATACTAACTGGCTGCAGAATAGGAATTCTAAGGCAAGAGCGCATCTGCTGATTTTCCCTGCAATGTACAAATTGGAAAAATATAAAGAAGCCTTGAAATACCTTGCGATAGGCGAGAGAAAAGGCATTAAAAAAGGCTATAAATGCGGCATCAGAGATGAATGGCAGATAGTGCCTTCCGTCTGGATTTCCGATGCTTTGTTTATCAGGAGAAATAACTTATACCCAAAACTAGTCATTAATGAAGCGTGCGCCTATACTACCGACACAATGCATAGGGTGAGAATTAAAGAAAATGTAAATATCAGGGCTTTTGCCGCAAGTTACTATAATTCGCTATCTTTTGCATTTTCTGAAATTTGCGGCAGAAGCTATGGCGGGGGGGGTATTAGAATTAATGCCTAGCGAGGTCGAAAAAATACTTTTACCGTACAAAAATGTTAATGCTGACTTCATAGTAGAAATTGACGAAATGATGAGGAAAAAAAGCGATGTCAATAAACTCTTGGAATTCACTAACAATTTGATATTAAGAGATGGTTGCGGATTGTCTAAAAATGAAATTAAACTTGCAGATAACATTTGGAAGAAACTCTCGAAAAGAAGATTAAATAGAAATGGCAAATCAGATATTTAAGGAGTTATAAATTCAGGGCTTTTTCAATAGACTCAGAAATAATTTATGATAATGAAAAATATTACTTCTTTTGAGAATATTGATGAACTGACAATAAAAAAACTGGCGTCTGAATATAATGCAATTGATGGAGATAAATTTACTATGGAACTAATCAGAAGTCCGTTCCCTTTTGGATATTCTGAAATTCCTGATGAAATAGAACTAATGAAGATTGTTTATTTGAAATCCGAAAAAGATTTGGATAAAGAAAAAACAAATAAACAGAATATTGATGTTGAAGCAACTTTAAGAAACAATTTTTTATATCAATTTGAATATGAAACAACCCTAAAACCAAAGTTGGATGTTAAAATAATTAAAATTGAAAGACTAAAAGATGATTGATACTGTGACAGAAAAAGTAATCGAGGATATTTTATCTACTGATAAATCAATATTAGCAGGTGTGCTTTCTGTTAATCAAAGTGATCTAAGTCCTATTGCAAGGCAAAAGAAATTCGATAGCAAGCGCATACTTGATTTGCTTTATTTGTATAAAAATGAATTATTGCTGATAGAATTAAAAGCCGTTCCATTTTATTACGACATCATATCTCAAATAAATGACTACTACAATGAACTTATAGCACTTCAATCTCAATCAAAACTGATAAAGACAAAAATAAACAAAATTATTTTAGTCACAGATGCAAAAAAAAGAACATTTTGTTGATTGTGAGCGAGAACAAATTAAGCTTATCACAGCATAACGGTGCAGAGAGGAACATAGGATATAATATCACTACTTGAAACATAATTTATGCCAAAAATTAAGGACATACCCAAAATAGATCGCCCAAGAGAAAAATTTCTCCAAAAAGGAGCTGACGCACTTTCAAAAAGTGATCTTTTGGCAATTCTTTTAGGCAGTGGCATAAAGGGGAAAAATGTCAGGCAACTTTCAGAGAATATTATCAAAAAATTTGGTAAAAACTTTTTAAATATAACTGTTGATGATCTATTAGAAATTTCAGGGATTGGTCAAGCTAAAGCCTTACAAATTGCTTCTGCAATTTCTTTAGTAAAAAGATTCTATGCGGACGAAAAATCAAACGAGATTATTATTAAAAATTCTCAAGATGTTCTATCACTCACCTATGACTTAAGAGACAAGAAAAAAGAACATTTAGTTTGTTTATATCTTAACGCAAGAAATTCTCTGCTCAAAAAGGAAATTATTAGCGTAGGTTTGTTGGATAAAGCACTGCTCCATCCAAGAGAAATTTTTTATCCAGCGACAGAATTAAATGCCGCTAGTGTTATTTTAATTCATAACCACCCATCGGGTGATTCTTCGCCAAGCGAAAAAGATAATCAAATTGTTGAAAAAATAGTTCAAGCGGGAGAAATAATGGGGATACCTGTTATTGATTTCATTATTGTCTCTGAAAATAATCATTATAGTTTTTATGAAAAACTAAAAAAGCAAAAAGAGGGTTTTGATTATATCCTCGACGGAATACAAGGAACACTTTTTGCAATGTTTGAAGCCGAAAAACCAGCGTATGAAATAACCGCCGAAAAAATCCAAGAAAACTATTTCTACATTCCGCAAGTAAAAGAAAATCATATCCAATTACATAATCGCAGATACATTGGAAACAAACACAAACTACTTGAATGGATTTTTTCTATAATTAATAAAGAATGTAGTGGAGATTCTTTCGCTGATATTTTTGCAGGAACTGGCGTTGTATATAAACTATTAGTGAATCAAAAAAATTATTTTAACCATGATTCAATATGAAAAAAACAAATTCAATAATTTTATTTAATCAAAAGCAAGTTCGTCGTATTTGGGATGAGGAAAAAGAGCTATGGTATTTTTCAGTTATTGATGTTGTTGAAATATTAACCGAAAGCCCAAGACCAAGAAAATATTGGAACGCTTTAAAAACAAAGCTAAAGCAGGAGGGAAGTGAGTTGTCCCAAAAAGTGGGACAACTGAAATTAGAATCTCCTGATGGAAAAAAATATCTTACAGATGTATCTGATACTGAAACACTTTTAAGGCTTATCCAATCAATACCCTCTCCAAAAGCTGAGCCGTTCAAACTATGGCTTGCAAAAGTCGGATATGAGCGAATAGAAGAAACAGAAAACCCAGAGCTTGCTTTTGATAGAGCAATGAAAACATACTTGAGAAAGGGGTATTCGAAAGAATGGATAAACCAACGATTGAAAAGCATCGAGGTGCGCAAGGAATTAACCGATGAATGGCAAGAACGAGGCATGAAAGAAGGACTGGAATATGCAATATTGACAGACGAGATTACAAGAGCATGGGCTAATAAAAGCGTGAGGGATTACAAAAAATTTAAGGGACTGAAAAAAGAAAATTTAAGAGATAATATGACTAATCTTGAATTGATATTGAATATGCTTGCTGAAGCTTCAACCGCAGAAATATCCAAAAAGAAAAAACCTGAAGGGATAGAAAACAACAAGCAAGTTGCCAGGAGAGGCGGTATTGCTGCAAAAAAGCAAGAATTGAAATAGAAAAGCAAACGGGTGAAAGCATAATTGTCTCTAAAAACGCAAAGAGTTTAATGACAAAAGAAAAGAAATCATTACTCAGTAAAAACAATAAATAGATATGGCGATACAATTACTCTCAAATTTAAATTATCCAATCGGCAACATAATCAATCAAGAGTTGCAGAATGCGAACTCGGCAAAAATGGCCGTTGCTTTTTTGAAGTATTCGGGCGTACAAGTGATTGAACAAGCGATAAACAACTGTCTTAAAAATAACGGAAGTATTGAAATTATCGCGGGGCTTGACTTCAAAACTACCGACCTGCAATCAATGCATTATTTTATTCAACTGCAAAAGCAAACTTCAAATTTGAAGTTCTATTGCTACGGAGACAAGGAAGAAAACAAAACAGATGTTGTTTTTCATCCGAAAATTTACCTTTTTCAAAAGGGGCGAGAAACAACAGGCATTGTTGGAAGCACTAATCTCACGCGGGGTAGCTTGCTTACCAATTTTGAGGTCAATGTAGTTATTAAAGAAACAAAACCACTTTACTTTTCACAACTTGAAGCAATTGATAATTCGGTAAAATTTACCGACTCTGTATTCTCTCCTGACGAAGAATACTTGGCGGGATACTCGGATGTTTACAAGGCATTTTTACAGAATGAAGAAAGAGCGATAAAAGATAAAGGCGTGCAAAATGTAGTGCGACAAATAAACAGACACGCAGAATTTTTGCCCGGCACAGTACCGTCAATAAAGAGTTTAATTATTGAAGTAATTAAAAATGAGCAATCAAAAGGCAATGAGTTTGTGCTGTTGCAGTTAATTTACGAAGAAGTCGAAAAAATGGTTCAAGAAAAAAATCTTATTTACAAAATGGATACTTTTAGAAACTCTATTCGCGGTGAACTTAACACCCATGAAGATAGCAGTAATCATCCAAATAATATACATTTATTTGTTCGTTCAAAGGACAAAAAGGGTTATTATTCTTTAACTGATAATGGAAAAAATTATCGAGGTCGTTAATCTAAAAAGTTATGAAAAAAGATATGACAAAAAAATATTATTACGCACTATTCGACGACCAAATTGGTCAAATTGCTTCAATGGGTTTCAATCAAGCATCCAAAGCAGTTGTGAGGGAGCGTTTAATCAATTTTTTATTACTCGGTAATTTTTCAGAAGAAGGTGAAGATTCAATAAAACGGAATACTCTATCCGAATTACTAAATTATTATGGGTTCAAGCTATTAAAATCTGACACCCCATTCAAAGTATGATACATGGTTTAAAATTGCTAAAGAGCTTGGTTTTGTTTGGTATTGCCCAAACGAAGAAATAAAATTTTCCGAAAGTGGAAAGATGTTATTGGACAAAGAAAAACCTGAAAATGAGTTAATGGTTTTTGCCAATGCCTTCGCAAAATATCAAAGACATAATCCGTTTCGCAGAGTTTTAAATAAAAATGTGCCCTTGATCTTGTTGATGCAAACGATAAAATTATTGAATAATGATTCCGAATATAACGGTACAGGTATTTCAAGATTGGAAATTCCGTTATTACTTTGCTGGCAAAATGATAATGCTGAAAATCTATATCGTGAAATTAAGAAATTACGCAAAAAATATGGCTATTCACCAAGCAATGAAGTAATTTTAGAACTTTGTTATAGCTTATTAAACGAAAAGAGATGATAATTCCATTTTAGGAGACTATCCCGATGATTTTATTCGTAAAATGCGTTTAACTGGTTTATTTTCTTTGCGTGGGGGCGGTCGTTTTATAGACATAAATACAAAAGAGACAGCAACCGTAGATTATATTTTGAAAAATTATATTTCTTACCAAGAGTTTGAGACAGAAAAAGAATTTTTTGATTATATCGGAAAAGTTGATACTGATTTGATTGCAACACTTTCCGTCTATAAATCGCCTGTCAGAACCACAAAAGCAGAATTAGAAAAATGGGTAAATCATTACGAATGGGAATCAATTAAAGCTGAAATGTTTAATTTAGCACAGAAAAAATCTTCAGATGATGACATCTTGAAAGTCAGTACCACCGGCATAGCCGGTGGTACTGACTGATATTGATTGGGTTTTAGATCTAGTTAGGATATAAATTTTACAATGCGATCAGCCTGGCCTTAGGAACACAACAGAAAATACAAAAAGAATGGTTAGATGTAATTATACTTTAAAGAATTTCTGCGACGCCCCCCAAAACGAAGATATCATCTTTTATTGATTTTCAAAAGAAATAGTCAGAATTTTGGGATCATGCAAAAATGTTTGTTTCTGTGAGAAAATGAGATATGTCTAAAACCGCACAAAATACATCTTTCTATAGTGTAGTTTTCACTAAGCCTGATATAAGCAGATTTACTTATTACAAGAAAAAGGCTAACAAAAAGTGACATTATTAAACGAGGATATTAATCCCCCTCTGCCCTCGCTTGCCTCAGCTCCCCTGAAAAAGTTCAAAAGAGCTGAAGAGCTGAAGCGCAGAAGTTCAGAAGCAATGAGTTCAAAAGTCACAAGTGAAAAGCTATGAGGCTTTGTTAGCTTCTTTTTCCTGATCTTGTATCGTTACTTCCTCTTCGGCAGAAGGTTGAGATATAGGACTTTCAACAACATGCTCAGTGGGGATTTCTGTTGAGTAGTAATAGGTAAGTACAGTAGCAATAATCACGAGAAAAAGATAAGTCTGGAAAGAATACAAAATTAGCTGATATGGGAAGGAAAGAATTGTGCCTATTACAGGTATAAGCGTAAAGGGATAGCTGAGGAGTATCAGGAGAAAGATTGTAAGTACATATCCTCCAAAAAGGATGGCATAAAGCCAGAATGCTTTCGGATGTCTGGCTAAATAATGTATTGCCTCCCAGAGGGATTTTAGAGGCCCTATTCTTTTAAATGAGAGTGAAGCAATTCCATAAAGTGTTATTGAAAGGATTCCGAGTGTAAGGATAAATGCAATTATTATTAAAATTAGAGAAAAAAAGGTGCCCAGGAAAAGGGCGAGCGTTGAATCCTGACTCTGTGCAAATGATACAATTGCAGCAATTCCGCCACCCAGAAGCCCCAGGAAAAAAGCAGCCACAATAAAGATAAGGCCGATGACAGATATAAAACCAAGCACACGTAAAAAAAGCCTTTTTGCCTCATCGAAGAATGTATGCATGCTGAATTTCAAATATCTGTCTCTGAGCGACCTTCCGATAACACCGATAGAGCCTCCAAATATATAAATACCAAACATTGCAACCATGATAATGTATAACAGAAAGCTCGCAATAACTATGAGGAAAAGTCCAAGGTATCTTGAAATGATGTCGGAAGGGTCTCTAAGAGTTCTGAAGATGTCTTTTACGTCTGTAAGCCCTGTAAGGTCAACTCCAAATATGATGAATGCTATCGCAAAGGGAATGCCTACTATAATAAAAAATCCGGTAAAATTTATAATAGCCATACCAATTTGTACAAGCACAAGCTGCCAGTTTCTGTGAACTAATCTGAAACCGTCCTTTATAGCCTCAATGTAAGTCATTTTATATCCAAACCTTATTTTTAGTATTCCACTCAAGTCCCTTTGCCCGATGCACTGTAGGAAGTATAACACATTCTCTGTCTTCATCCCCTTCCTCTACCTCTCCGCCTGATGTATGAGGAAATCTCCCTCGCAAATTCTGATAGAGACTCATCACGCGCCCCAAAAACCACATAATTATTCCATTTTTTTATACGATCGAAGAGTAACGACCGCTCATGCAAAACCTCTACTGATTTACCTGCTGACTTAATTTCATTTAACAGGTCTTCGCTTGAGATATCTTTTATAGATGTGCCGCCGGCATAATATATCGGGAGTAAAATCAGGTGGTCTTCATCGCGGAGATTTTTTATGAATACCTCAATATAACCCTGCTTCATCAACCGTGTAGGTCCAAATCCGTGAGGCTGAAAGATATAGCAGACCCTGCGACGGATATTTTTAATGGATTCCATCAGGCATGAGATCTTATGTGGGTTATGCGCATAATCATCTATTACCAGATGTTTTTTGTTATTCATATAAATGTCAAAACGGCGGTCAAGCCCTGAAAAAGAAGGAAGGACTTCAGCGATATCCTTAAGTTTAACTCCCGTTTCTGAAAGCAAGGCAATACATGATAGGGCATTATAAAGATTGTATTTTCCCTGAAGTGAAAGTTTAAAGTTTATACCGTGCAGTTTAAAGATTGTTTTAAACGGCTGATGTTCGATTGCCTTTGCCTGATATTCCGACTTTGTGTCTATAGAAAACCTTATTGGTTTATCAAAACGACAGTGACTTAAATTATTGTCATCGCCGTTTACAATAACCATTTCTTTTGTATTCCTGCTGAGGGTCTCGAACATCTCTGCGGTCTTCTCAATTGAATTATGGTCAAGACTCAGGTTGGCAATAATTGAATATAAAGGATGATAATAAACGATCGAGCCGTCAGATTCGCATGCTTCTACTATCAGAATATCTGAGCTGCCAACCAAGGAATTACCAGGATTATTCTTAGTCTTAAATTGTTTTACCCTGCCTCCGCCTATGAAGTTCGGTTCCAGCCCGAGTTTATCCATCAAAAATGCGAGCATACCTGATATAGTCGATTTACCGCTTGTCCCGGCAACAGCAACTGTCCTGAACTCTGATACAATATCGCATAAATATTGGGGACGGGTCTTCATTGTAATACCCAATTCCCTAGCCTTAATTACCTCGGGTTGATTATCTTCAACAGCGGTACTGAAAACAGCAAGATCAAATGAGGTATCAATCCCCGAACCGTTCTGAGGGACAATTGTCATACCTTTTGCCTTTAGTATTTTACAGATTGAATGGTGAGGGTCTCTGTCGAATAAGCGGTCAGAGCCAACAATAGTATGTCCCCGGTCTGCCATAAAACTTGCTATAGATGACACGCCGCTGCCCCCGATCCCTGAAAAGAATATCTTTGCCATATTGATTGTTTATTGTAAGACAAATAACAGCAAAGAGCAAAGGGCAAAGCGCTAAGCAGAGGGAAAAGAGCGAGGATTTAAAAGACTCTATGCTCTATGCTATTTGCTCTCTGCCCCCTTGCTTCTATTTGTGTTGCTGCGATTCAGACACTAAATTTAGGCCAGTTAGGATTTTTTCAAAAGGCCTTACAACTTTTGAATAATTTGCCCACCCTCTA
>PEUB01000135.1:1084-2188 GCA_002780895.1 Nitrospirae bacterium CG02_land_8_20_14_3_00_41_53 | reverse complement strand
CCCTGATTCATCCTTCGGCTCCTTTCAGTCGCTCAGGATGACCCTGAGCGAAGTCGAATGGGTCATTTATTCCTCTGCTCTTTCTCAATGTAGTCGTTAATGGCCTTGGATATCTTGCCGAGGTCTGTGGGGTTCTGACGGATAATCTCTTCTGCTGTTTCCTGCCAGGTGAGATTTTTTTTGCCTAAGTGTTTTTCTACGGCTGAAATTATATCCTGATCCATAACTGTGTTGCGTTTGTCTTCTTTGGCTAACCCTCCTGCTTCTTTGAGCACTGTCTCTATTGTTGAATCAAACTCACTTATGGCTTTTTTAACCGCACTCTCTGAGGAACGCATCTTGAAGGCATCCTTAAAGTATTCTTTAATGGTATTGAATTTAATAAATTCTGTTTTATTAGGCATACTCCCCCCTTATGTTACCTTATGGATTATTAAGTCTTTTATGGCTTTATCTAATTTTCTTAACTCGTAGATTTTCAGCAAGTCTTCACTCTTGCCGATCAACGGGACCATTTCTTCTTCCAATTTTTGGGTTAGACGCTTGCCGGATATGGACTCAGCTTCTAATCCGTAGAGAATTTTTTTATCTTTCTTCGTTTCTTCAAGGTATTGCTGATTTTTGTAATCTCTTTTGTGGACTTCTTTGAGCCAGTTTTTGTTTTTAACACGCATTTCTTCTGGTTCTTTAATTCGATATCGGGCTAACTTGACTTCTTCAGGGGTTAGCATGTCCGGATGGATTAAATCTATTACCCGGGTGTTAGGGATGCCGTAGAATTTAAGGTTGTTAATGAAGGCGTCTCTGATAATCCAGCCGCTGGGGTCATAGTCAACTATGCTAAAGAGGTAAAACGAGCGCTGTAGGCCTATTCTGGCTTGTTTTAGGGTATCTACAAAGTACTCTGCGTTAAGGACTGATGGTTGGCCGCCTAAGGCCAAAATGGAGATGTTATATTTGTCAGCGATTTCAGATAGGAATTCCTGATGGCCAAGTTTTTCTGAGAAAAGGATTATATTGGCATTGGCTCCTATTTTTCTGTTGGCTTGGTTATCGTCGCGGAAGCCGATGTCTTTGTATTCCATGACTTCTATTTCTTTGACC
>PEUB01000135.1:0-1059 GCA_002780895.1 Nitrospirae bacterium CG02_land_8_20_14_3_00_41_53 | reverse complement strand
TTCGCAGGAGTTCTTTTAGGGGCGGCTTCTCCCCTTTTATGATTCGTTCCCTGGTTTGCCAGACGATATTGCGCATCAGGCGGGCAACGTTGACAGGATAATCAGTAGCGCCCTGGTTAAAGTTTTCTATCAACCATTCTTCAGTCTGGTCGTGGATGAGCTCGTCGTAATGACGGATGCCGGCTTTGCGTAGCCGGTCTCTGAGAGAGTTTGGTTTGGGCATGGCCTGTTTATAGTTTCCAGTAATCTCTGGGCGTTATGATCTTGATGCCTTTGTAGTTTTTTAGTTCGAGTAAATCTTTATCTCCTGTTATTATTACGTCTATTTCATTAGTTACTGCATCGGCTAAGACTTGGTTATCTTTTGGGTCTCGAGAGATTTTTTCAACAGTATCTGCAGTATCTCCTTCTGTAAAAAATTTTGTGATGAAGGCTACAAATTCATCTATAAGTCTTTCTGGATAATGGAAGTCTTCTTTGAAAACTCTTTTGAATTCGTCTATTATGAACGCAGTATAGTAAAGATTATGAACTTCAACAGCGTGATCTATAATATCGTAACAAACGCTGCCTTTCTTGAAAGCCAGAAAAGCTGAGATGAGTACGTTGGTGTCAAAGAGGATTTTCATGATACCTTTTGGAAGATCTCTTCTTCTGTAAGTTCTATGCCTCGTTTCTCTGCCTCTATTCTTGCCTTCCTGCGTAAGCGATCAAACTCTTTTCTAAAAAAGTATACCCGTAAGGCTTGGCGTACCATCTCGCTACCATTTGCGTTTTCTTTTTTGCATTCGGTTTTGAGTTGTTTGTATATACCCTCTGGTAAGCTTATTGATACTGAGTGTCTCATGATTTTGTCTCCTTTCTGTAATACAATGTAGCACAAAATAATTGTTCTGTCAAGTATTTCTTTACAAAATTATTCGGCCACAATTTTTTCTATTTAGGGAAGGTTATTTCGTTCTAACGGAAAAATATTCTTTTAGAATGTAAAAATAGGGTGTCTGGGAATGTGGGCTTGAATTATCGGATGATAGGGATGTTTAGAGGTGATATTACCTA
>PEUB01000122.1 GCA_002780895.1 Nitrospirae bacterium CG02_land_8_20_14_3_00_41_53 | reverse complement strand
GGAAAGAGTGATGAACATCATATTCGATCCTTAAGTAGATTATCAGGGTCCTCTTATTTGTATCGATTCCCCAAGGGAAGAACTATCCCCTAATGTTAAGGCAAGGAATAGATTCAAAGGTTCTATCCTGTTTAGAATCCCGGTTTGGATTATACTCATTATGATTTGATGCTTCTCTGCTCCGTCCTCTGATCTATTGCCAAAGGTTATCTTCCTCATAATCACATTTGGTCTTAACTGTCTCTCTGCAATATTGTTTGTCGGTTCTACCTCTGGGTTATCTAAGAATAGAAAGAGTTCTCTATCATGTTTTATTATCCTTTCCCGAATCCTTTGTGTATCAGGATTTTCTACAGGGATCTGGATTAGCTCTATCATCCTTGAGATTATCCTATCCCCTTCCTCAGCTAACTCCCCTTTCCCAATATTTCCCTTTTTATATTCATTCCAATCATCTATCGCCTCCTTCAGTATAGCCTTTAGATCATGGCAAAACCTCCCATCCCCACTATCTAAGGGGAACCTATTCTTCTCCTCTATCTCTTTGACATCACCTAAGAGATGAGCAAGACACCTCTGCTTCCCTCCACAGGCTATGGGATTGTATGCCAAGAAGAAGTCACTCCCAAGAATCCCACCATACCTTTCCCCCAAAACCCCATTTATTACCTTGCTCGAACGAGTTTCATCAATTATGTATAATACCGCATCCCTGGTGACAAACACCCATAACCATCTGTTCTGACCATCCACCCTCCAACCCGTCTCATCCACATTAACATAAGGAGAGGAGCGAACCACCTCCTTTATCCCCTCAAAAAGCCTTACCCCAGATTCTGCTTGCCTGGCGTCGAAAGAAAGAAGTCCAGCATGGCTTATCTCAAGAGAAAACACATCTCTGAATATCCCCGCTACCTTCCTATAGGGAATGCCAAGATAATGTAAATAACTACCAACTGCACGAGCCATTGGACCTATCCTGCTATTGGGGATTATGGAGTCCTCTCTCTGAGGCGAGACCACCCTCCCACACCTCTTGCATCGTCCATAATGCATACGATAACAGGTAACCTTTTTCCTGACCTCTATGTCCTCTACCACATGCTCATCAAA
>PEUB01000145.1 GCA_002780895.1 Nitrospirae bacterium CG02_land_8_20_14_3_00_41_53 | reverse complement strand
AAGACCTCTCCTGAGGTTAGCAGCCATCTCCTTATGTTCGTTTTGAAATCCTTTAAGCATCTTGTGAGTATCTTTTACCAGTTCTTCTAACGCCTTTACTCGCATATCATAAGAGGCGGCAATGTCCTCACCGAGCTTTTTCATATCATCAGCTATCCCCATTTTCCAATCCCTCCTTTCTAATAAGGTTTAAAATAAGACCCTGGCAACTTCTTCCCTTCCTTTGCTCTCACCTCCCTTTAGACTATCGGCTCTTTTTTTTTAGCCATAACAACTGTTAATTTATGCCACTGAGAAGCCATATCTTCACGTTCTCTCCCGAATTCATCCAGTCTTACCCTAACTTCTTTTGCCCGCTGTATCTGTCTCGCCCGAATATTTTTTACCATCTCTTTAAAATCCTTAATCCGTATGGCTTCTCCTTTATGTAAAAGGCTATACAGCGACTCAGCCATCTCTTTATATTCTTTCTGGAATTCCTTTAGCTTCGCACTTACTTCATTCTCTCTGGCCCTCTGCCTTGCCTGAATATCCTGCAGCATTTTTTTAAAATCATCTATCCTCACCTTTTCCCCATCTGTTAGATTCTTCTTAATGGTTTCAGCCATCTCTTTCTGTTCTTCCAGAAAAGTCTTTAAAAAATCCTTTACCTCTTTTTCTCTCTCATCCTGGCGGGATAATATATCTTTCATCATATTATCAAAATCTTTTTTTCTTAAGGAGCCTTCTCTGGCGAGGGTTTCTTTGAGTTCAGTACTCATTTCATTCCTTTTGGTCTTGAAATCTTGAAGAACGCGGTGGGTATTGTCAATAATTATGCCTACTTCTGAGATTCTGGACTCGTAAGAAGAGGCAATCTCCTGTGCCACTCTTTTCATCTCATCTGCAATTCCCATTAAATTTACTCCTTTGCTAAAAGTAAAAGAAGGAATTTCCTGGCGAATCATGCTTTTGCAATCACTTCCCATCAGTTCCGTGTCTCCGTGGTTTTAAGGATGACCCGGCAAGAATCCCCTTTACCCCGCTTAGAAATTCCATTCCTAACGGGGCTTGGTTACCGACCAATCCTTAGGCTGCTGTTGCGGTCAAACCGATTGCCTCAGCATACTTCAGGTAGGTC
>PEUB01000005.1:968-1748 GCA_002780895.1 Nitrospirae bacterium CG02_land_8_20_14_3_00_41_53 | reverse complement strand
AAATCGCTCAATTTAGGTAATAAATATAACTTCTTTGGGGTTGAGAAAATTTAGTTTCAATCCTTGTTTTAATGGAAGTATCTCTGAGACCAATAAATGTTGCAGTATTATGTTTCTGCAATTTTTTGTTTCAATCCTTGTTTTAATGGAACTTTCTCTCAATCTGCATTATCAAGCCTGATGGTTTATACTCATTCAATGTTTCAATCCTTGTTTTAATGGAACTTTCTCTCAATCCCGAAGCCACTCAATTTTGTTTCTGCCAAAACGCTGTTTCAATCCTTGTTTTAATGGAAGTATCTCTGAGACCTTGTAGCGGTTGCTGAATCCTCAAATGATGTATGCAGTTTCAATCCTTGTTTTAATGGAAGTATCTCTGAGACAATACAGGTGATGATGAAATGGTTCTTGTATTCTCAGTTTCAATCCTTGTTTTAATGGAAGTATCTCTGAGACATGATTTTCAATATCCAAGGCTTGCTCTAATTTCAGTTTCAATCCTTGTTTTAATGGAAGTATCTCTGAGACTTGGAGGGCATCAGAGGTATAAGGTCTATAAGAAATGTTTCAATCCTTGTTTTAATGGAAGTATCTCTGAGACTTTCGAAAAAAGGGGTGAAGACATTAGATGAAATTAAGTTTCAATCCTTGTTTTAATGGAAGTATCTCTGAGACATCATCTCGCATGTTACCAAGCTTGCTGATGTAAAATGTTTCAATCCTTGTTTTAATGGAAGTATCTCTGAGACGGCATGGTTAATTGCAATTTATACCTCCTAT
>PEUB01000005.1:0-933 GCA_002780895.1 Nitrospirae bacterium CG02_land_8_20_14_3_00_41_53 | reverse complement strand
CTGAGACAAGCCAGACAGTAGCTGCAGGCGGGACTTCATTTCCGTGTTTCAATCCTTGTTTTAATGGAAGTATCTCTGAGACGCCAATTGCAAAAGCAGCCGTAAAGGGGACAAAGGGGTGTTTCAATCCTTGTTTTAATGGAAGTATCTCTGAGACTGTAATTATCCTAAAATCCATTGAAAATAGCCATTCTAATATAATTTTAGAAATGCCTATTTTTGTAGAAAACCATATAAGTTTTGTCCTCAAAATGTCAATTTTCCCTAACTTTTACATAAAACCATGCGGTGAAAACCATTGACAGGCAATAATTTTCACAGCAATGGCTAAATTTTTTCAATAAATTTGCACCATGAAAAGAAAGTGTAAGTGCGTGTGTAAGTGATTAATAATAATAAAGTAAGCAATTTTTCTATACATTCACTTACACTTGCACTTTCTTAGGGTTGTCAAAGAGCTACACGCAAATATTTCTGTAACAACAATCTATACACTGCGTCTTATACTTAGTGCCTTTAGGATAATAGCCCTTCTGCGTGATATCAATAATTTCGTCTATCATAGAGCGAAGTTCAATAAAATCCTTATCAGTTATCTGGATTTCCTTGAGAAGGTTTTTGCTTCTGACATAACAAATATACCCTCTATTAACCTCTTTCCCAAAATTCTCCTTTATTAATAAACCATAAAATACTGATTGGTATCGCTGAGTTCTGAAGATCGTTTCTTTATATTCGGCATATTTGTAATCGAGGGGCGCGATTGTGCCGTCAGACAAAGTTAATACCTCATCAACTTCACCTTTAATATGGTATTCCGCCGATGTCATATAAACGCCTATCTCCTTACCCACACAGCCGATTCTCCTTCTGAGATAATCAATATTGATCCTCTCTTTCCCTTCGTGAACCTCTCTTCCTTTTAGAACCTTA
>PEUB01000024.1 GCA_002780895.1 Nitrospirae bacterium CG02_land_8_20_14_3_00_41_53 | reverse complement strand
CTTGAACGTGTATTCCGAGAGATCGGGCGTCGTCTAAAAAGAATTGCCTGGGGATGGTCCGATGCAGCAGTGACAAATTTGTCGAAAATGATCCTGATTAAACACACCAGTTCAATAATGAAGTGCAACGCTTGAGGTAGCAGAAAGGAATATGCTATCCTCAAGGACATGGAAAAATACAATCAGTTAAGCCAAAGAGAACGAGATCAGATTGATGTGCTCAACCGTAAAGGAGAAAGCTGCGCTGCCATAGGGAAAAAGCTGAAACGGGACAAAAGCACGATTGCCCGGGAACTGAAGCGCAACAGTTCCCCTGAGTATCATTGTTATCTGGCTCATAGAGCCAGCCAAAGAGCCAACGAAAGGAAACATAAGGCTGTCCACAGGGAAAGGTTAAGGGATCCCTTAGTGCGAGCTTATGTGTTAGCCAAGCTCAAAGAAGACTGGTCCCCGGAACAGATTGCCGGCAAATCGGGACAGACCATCCGGGCTTGAAGGTCAACCATGAATCGATTTACCAGTATATCTATGCCAAAGACACCGTTGACCGCAAAGGGTTAATAGCTTCTTTGAAAAGGTCTCATCGTAAACGCCGGCATAAAGGACTCTATCGCCACCAGAAGAAGACGAAGATTCCCAATCGGGTTTCCATTGATCAGCGGCCGGCGCAGGTTCAGGCCAGAAGGCAGTTTGGCCATTGGGAAACGGACAGCTTAATCTCCAGAAAGAGCAAAGCAGCCTTGAACTCCTTAACCGAGCGTAAAAGCCGGTTGTTGCGCTTAACCGGTTTAAGGCAAAAGAGTGCCAGTCATACCGCCAGGGCTGTTATCCGACATCTCAAAGATCTGCCTCCGGCAGCCAGGAGAACCTTGACTCTTGACAATGGCACGGAAAATACCGGTCATGAGTTGATCACTCTGGAAACAGATATTCAATGTTACTTCGCCCATCCCTACCACTCCTGGGAACGAGGCACTAACGAAAACACGAACGGTTTGATCAGATACTACTTGCCTAAAGGCACAGACTTTAGTACAATCTCCAAACAGCAACTACAATTCATTGAAAACAGGCTAAACAACAGACCAAGAAAATGTCTCGGATTCAAAACACCTAATGAAGTCGCCGCTTCTTGCGTTGCACTTCACGGTTGAATGTAGGTCGAGGTCGCTTCCTACTTCAACAACTAAAGGGACATTGTCCCAACTCCAAGTTCAATCTTTACCTTAGATCTTTTACATCCAAATATAGACATAGCGTGGGGAGATTTCTTCGTTGGGAAGGCAGACTCTGTATAACGTCAGGATAAAATAAATAGAGCCATTTTAAGGGTCTGCTTCATTGGACAACCTCTGCATTGGCTATTTCAACTTCTGCCATTCCGTTTACAGGGTGACCAAATACCCTTATATGGCTCCAGACTATTGATTGCGATCCCAGTTTCGGGAAACCTTGAGCTCTTTTTAAGTGGGTGCTTTGGTAGATGTTTAGGCTTCCTCCTCGCTGCTGGAGGCTTGCTCACCACATCTAACTCCCGCTCCCTTTCTAATTGCTGATCCTCAGGTTTAATCCCGTCCTGGGTCTCGCAATCCCTTTTCTTAATTATAATTTTACTCTTTTATTAATATATTTCAATAGTTGATTAGAGTAATAAAAAGAATGCCTGAGCTTATCTCAGCATTTTAATAAGTTTTATTAATCATTATCTCTCGAAATCAATAATTTTCAAGCTATTTCATGAACAATCCTCTGCGAAATCCTGTCTGAAAAGTGCAGTTGTGATATATTGGATAAAACTGAAGAGTTTAAATATGACCCCCTTTCAGTCCCAAAGATGCAGACTACAGGAAGGAAGTGTTACTCGCGTTATTCCCCGATAATTTTCACCAGCACCCTTTTTCTTCGCCTTCCGTCAAATTCTCCATAAAATATCTGTTCCCATGGGCCGAAGTCGAGTTTTCCATTAGTAACAGCAACCACAACCTCTCTTCCCATAATCTGCCGTTTCATGTGTGCATCAGCATTATCTTCTCCAACATTATGACGGTACTGGGAAACTGGTTCGTGAGGGGCGAGTTTTTCGAGCCAGACATCATAGTCGTGGTGAAGTCCTGATTCATCATCGTTTATAAAAACAGATGCGGTTATATGCATGGCATTTACAAGCACGAGACCTTCCTTAATGCCACTCTCCATG
>PEUB01000147.1:1223-1741 GCA_002780895.1 Nitrospirae bacterium CG02_land_8_20_14_3_00_41_53 | reverse complement strand
ATCTATCTGAGGATAAGGCAAGCCATATTGAAAAGGATTTTGTTGAGATTGGTGTGATTGTCCCCGGCAAGGTTGAGCCTGTTATTGAGATAAAAAGGTTTGAGAGATTTAAAAATGAAAAAGGGGTAGAAGAATTTGTCCTAAATGTTAAGAATAGCTCTTCAATACATCTGATACCGAAAGGCAGGGTTATCATCAAGGATATATATGGTAATGAGGTTGAACAGGTAGAGCTTAAACTTAAAGCAAGGGCGATACTTCCACAAATAGAGGGAAGGATGACAGGAGAGCCAAGAAAGAAACTCATCCCTGGCGAATATACGGCAAATGTCGAAGTAGATTATGGCGGAAAGGAAAGGGCAACATCAAAGCTGAGTTTTATTGTCAAATGAGAAATAATCAGGAACTTTTATGGGCTTTGTGATTACTAATGAGTTCAAAAGTAAGACCACTTATATGTCATTCCTGCCCCGTATCAAGGACGGGATAAACTCCAGCAGGAATCTTTCTTTTCATTT
>PEUB01000147.1:0-1194 GCA_002780895.1 Nitrospirae bacterium CG02_land_8_20_14_3_00_41_53 | reverse complement strand
TATGATTATTCCCTTTTAAAAGAAGGTAGGGAGTTATATGAGAGGCAGGAATATGAAAAGGCTGCAGAGAAGTTTAAAGAGATAAAACAGGAATATCCCCAGAGTAACATTGTTGAACTGGCAGATGACTACCTGAAAAAGACAGAAGAGGCTATCAAAGAAAAGGGAAGGCCTGTAAAAGAAGAGTTAGTTCCTGAGGAAAGGCCACCAGAACCTGAAGAGGTTGTCCTTGGAAAAAAGCCGGAAAAACTCCTGACCAATATATTTTTCGATACTGACATAAAGGAGATTATACGTAACCTTTCTGCTGAGACTGGTATAAATTTAATCACTGATGAAACTGTACAGGGCATTCTTTCAGTTAGATATGAAAACCTGCCGCTCGAAAAGGTGTTAAAGCTAATACTTTCGCCAGGTGGTTATACATTCAGAAGGATGGATGGTTATTACCTCATTGGCTCTGCTGACCCTCGCAGCCCACTATTCAATTATCTGAGCAAGACTGTATATGTGAAGCCGAAATTCTTAAAGGCGAAGGAGATAGTAAAACTCATTTCACCATCATTTGCACCTTCAATCCAGGTAAATGAGGAACGGAACATGCTTACTATCACATCGTCCCCTGAGATCATAGAAAGGATACTTGAGGACATTAATAGGATTGATAAGATGCCAAGACAGGTGATGCTTGAAGCCCTTATCGTTGATCTCTCATCAGACGCAAGGAAGAGCCTCGGAATAGACTGGTCTGGGCAGTCGGGAAAGTTCTCGGGTTCAATGCAGGACCTCGATATAGCATTCACTTATATCAGCGCGCCTGCACTGACAAGACAGATTACTGCAAAGATTCATGCCCTTATTGAAGATGGGCTGGCCTCTATCAAGGCTACGCCACGGGTGACCACAATGGACGGCGAGGAGGCGGCAATCAATATAGGTTTTGAACAGTATATATCCATTACATCAGGACCGGTAACTTATCCATACACTACGGTTCAGACGATTAAGGCAGGGATTACGCTGAATATAATTCCGTTTATTTCAGATGATAATTTGATTACAGTAAAGATAAAACCTGCAGAAGTGAGCGATTTTGTTGAAACAGGCAAGGAGGGTCTTCCAATGATAAATAAACGCTCAGTCACCACTACCGTGGTTGTTAAAGACAATGAGACCATTGTAATTGGAGGTCTT
>PEUB01000071.1 GCA_002780895.1 Nitrospirae bacterium CG02_land_8_20_14_3_00_41_53 | reverse complement strand
CCGGAATGTCTAAACGTGCATGTCGTGGCATGGCTCAATATTACTTGACCGTCTGCTTTTCTGTCAGTAGTAATTCTCACCAAGAAACAACGTCCCCAAACTTCTCCTCACAAGAGGCTATTCCCGGTCGGCTCGATGCCTTTGTTAAATGCTCTTTTTCTTCATCATCAGAATTCGTTTTCCCTTTTCAAAATAGTTCATCTGTCTTAAGTCTTGTTGTATTTGGTCAGGTAACAAAAAACATAAATGCTCAAAGAATGACTCAATTTTCTCCCAATCATCGTCACCGATTTCAATGGGGTTTTGTGCTTCAGGATATCTGAGTTCATAAAATGCATCTAATGTCTTCAATGTTTCTTTATGTTCCTTCGTATAGTTTAGATTTACTCCTTGTCTTTCGATCAAATCGCTCAATTTTGCAAGAGAATGTTCATTGGGAAAATCATTTTTGCAGTTAAGGAGAATTGCTTTTAAAACAAGTTCAATCCCAAGATGGCTAAGATAACCAGCCGAATCAAGACATCTGTGATTTTCTTCAAAGAGAATTCTGGCTGACGCTAAGTGGTCAATCGCCCAATGAAGCAAGTCGCGCTCGGAAAAACCATCTTGCCTTGTATATGTTATCTTTTTCATTTAGCCTTTCATGGAAAAAAGATTTCCCATTTCATGATTCCACTTGTCTTTGAGGAATGTAAACCTTGTTAAAGTCCGCTTGAATAATCGCCATGCCAAAAAAAGACAAGAAAATAATTAATAGCAAAACTTCGACGGCACTTCTTTTCCCCTGTGTGACTGTTTCGACACCCTTCGCATAGCACCACAGCCAGTACAAATTCAAAAAAGGGATAAGCAAATACCAAGCTGGTTGTATAAAAACACCATAATGTTTATTCATTTCATTCTTAGTTTTCACAATCCATACCAAAGTATAAATGCCAAAAGTAAATATTGGCAAAAAGATAATCATCAGTGGATGACGATATTCCATCTCGCACCTCCCGTTGTTTTATTCATTTTGCATTTAACAATTATTATACGGAATTGGTTTCATTTGCTAAAAGTATACCATAATAAATAACACAAAGAAGCAATTGCTATTTAAAACAGGATATTAAATGTTGAACTAAGCCGCTAAGGCGGCAGCTTTAACAGCCTCAAGCAATAAGCCTTCAAGTCGTAATTCTGCGTTTAATAACCCTGACAGGTCTCGCTACA
>PEUB01000152.1:1481-7093 GCA_002780895.1 Nitrospirae bacterium CG02_land_8_20_14_3_00_41_53 | reverse complement strand
GCCCTGAGAACTGAAATGTCAAAATTCAAGACGCGACCCTGATAGTTATTTCCAGGCTTGTGTGAAGAATGAAGACCTGACCCCACTTTAGAAACCACTTTACGAAACATATAGCAGGATTCTGAGAGCTACGTAAAACATGAATAAATAATATCATGAACCCTGTCCTCCATCAAAGGGGAGGGTGGAGAAGGTGCTCTCTCTTTAAGCGTGAAGAGCCTAAAATCAATATGTTATGGCTTTTCTTAAGAATTCTTCTGCAATAACACTCGTAAATGGTCCTCCGTGGGAGGCATAAATAATTTTTGGAGATAATTGAATAACTTTCTTCATACTCTCTCTTAACTTGAATATATCGCTCACAAATAAAGGATAGTGAGGTACTCTATTGAAGAGAAATCCACCCATTATCAAATCTCCAACTATTGCTACCCCACCAGATAAAATCAAAGAAATGGAACCCTCTGTGTGTCCTGACGTATGGATTACTCGGCCAGAAACACCAAATTCATGAAGGTCTACATCGCTGTCAAAAACAATATCAACCTTGAGTGATTTTGATATATACTCATCAGTTCTTATAAAAAGGGATTTTACAATGCGGCCGAATAAACCTGTAGGGGTGCCCATATAGTTAATCCCCTTTTTAAGATATTCAGCATCTGACCTATGAATGGCGATTGGAGCCCCTGTTTTTTCCTTCAATTCCTCTGCACTTCCATAGTGGTCAATATGGCCATGTGTAAGAATAATCAATGAAACGTCCTCTGGTTTAATGAAGTTTTCGTTAAGATAACGAAGTATTTTGTTTCCATTTCCGGCATAGCCTGTATCTACTATTACAGTCTTCTTCCCTTTGACTATGAATGATTTAACAATCCCGAGCTTTATTGGAATGATGGTTAGAGTATTATTTTCAAAAGGCACAGACAAACGGATCATAGCTTAAAACATATAAAATCTTAAAATTTACTGAACTACAGATATTATATCAGCCGCTGTTTTAGCGGCATTGTATGTGCTGAGAATGTCTTTAAACTTCAATGCATTTTGATAAAAAGATCTTTCTTTGATTACAAACCTTATCAGTTCAAGTAGTGACTCAGGATTATTTGAGAAATCCCTCCATGATAACATTTTACCTATCCCGAGGGCTTCAACCCTTCTCATATTGAACCTCTGGTCAGGTATGGTCGGGATGCCAATAACTGGTTTCCCATGCTGAAGTGCTTGATATATTGTTCCGTTTCCTCCGTGACAGACTACAAGGTCGCACTCTTCCATTACCAAATCACCATCAATAAAGGATTCAATGTAAATCTTACCATCAATGGTTTCTATCCCGGTAGCCTGTGCTCCTGTTGTTATTATGGCTATCATCTCTGATGTTTTAAAAATTTCGTAAACTTTGTGGAAAAAATCCCCAATGCCAGTGGTGCCCATTGTCATGTATATCAAAGGCTTGTTGCCCTTTTCAGGAGGCCACCAAGAGGGTGGAGGGATGTTGTTTTTCCATGTTAAAGGGCCAATGTAATAGTAATTCTCGGGTAGATTCTTTGTTGGAAAGTATTCTGGAATATCTGCAAAGAAGGTTATGTCTTTACCCGTGAGGCAATTAGTAGCAGTGACGGTCTTTTTTAAGCCGTATTTTTTACTCAGCCTTTTAAAAATGCTCATAACATTGTCAAAGACAAAAATTTCAAGTTTGAGGTTTATCAAGTCAAATATCTTCCAGAGCAGTGTATCTCTTTTTATTAGCCAATTAGGTATCCACTCAAAGAAAGGAATGTAAGGTAGTGCTCTATGCTCAGTGGATGAGGCATTTACTATTGCCACATGCCTGAGTCCTGCGATATGGGTTGATATAGGTGCTGTGAATCTACCGTCAGTAAGGACAATATCAGGTTTTACCTCTTTGTAGAGAGCAAGGTCTGCTTCAATCATCATTTCAATCTCGGCTTCACTTACAAACCTTAGTTTCCCTTTTCGAATATTACCAAAAAGCATATCAGGATCAGGTTCATAAAGTGAATGGACGGTGAAACCTTCTTTCTCTATGAACTTTGTCTTTGGGCTTTCACCAGCAAATACTACCTCATGTCCTCTATTCCTGAGTTCTTTTGCAATTAAAAGTGGCCGGCTTATATGAGAGAGGGTATGGGTGTAAGGTAAGCAGAGTATTCTTATGTCGTTAGGTTGATGGTTCAATATCTTTTATTTTTTTTGCAGGCACACCACCACAGAATTCATTTGATGGTATCTTGGTGTCCATTGTGACGACAGCGCCTGGAGCTACTATTGAATTTTCGCCTATCTCAACGCCTGGCATTATTACTGCGTTTATTCCAACGGTTACCCCTCTACCGATGACAACGGGCTTTAGAAAAAAATTATTGAAAACCATTGTATGAGAAGTCACAATTGAATCTTGTCCTAACACTGCATAATCCTCTATCGTAGTCAGTAGGGGGTCTGTAATGACTCCGCCGATAGCTACATACCCTCCTATCCTTGCACCTAAAAGCTTGTAGAAGATTGGCCTTAGAAACACGGGGAAAAATATCCTAAGAGCAAGTCTACCAAGCTCACCAACCACGGCATGATGTTTCCAGAGTGTAAATTGGGTATGATTCATTTCATAGGTCCCCTGCTTTAAGGGGAAAAAAAGGTTTAAAATTCTTAAATAAAAGACTGTAGTTAGACCGTAAATGATAAGAAATAACAGGATATATATTAACAAGGACAATTTTCCAAATCGTGAAGATGCTATTAAACTTATCAAATAGATAAGTAAAAATGTCAAAGTGAGTATCAGAATTATTGAAAGGGTTGAAAATATATAATCTTTAAGTTCTGTCTTCATGCAGAAATCATATTAACAATGAAAAGATAAAGTCAATAAAAAAGGCGGAGATATTTTCTCCGCCTTAAAAACTAACTATTGTTACAACAACTACTTTTTGAGCCTTCTTCTCACTGCTATCCCAATGCCAATTAATCCAGCGCCAAAGAGAAGGAATGTGCTAGGTTCAGGTGTAGCAAAAACATAAAGTGGGTCTTCACTCTTGAAATCCCAACCTACCGTGCCATAAGCCTGTAAGTGGCTTTCCCAAAATATGTCGCTTACATGCCCAGCCGGATGTAGCACTTCCAGATAAGTGTGGGCAAAGGGCGGACCACCAAGGAGTTCTGGCCACTGTTGTGCTACGATGGGGTACCCAGTGCCGTTGAAAGTCAGGTCGCCCCAATTCCGGTTTACACTGGCAACATTCGCGACCGTGTCATTTATGCCTTCATAAAAGGTTCCCTGAAGTATCTGCATGTACAGGGCACCATCACTGGCCGTGCCCCAGGCAGTGCTTGCCTGAGGGTTTGAATATTCGGCCAGTGTTAAAAACGGGGCCCAATTGGGCGTGACATCATAGTACATTTCGAAAAGATCCCCGGTACCTAACCCGAAATCAATGTGGCCGCCTCCCCCAATAGGGATTGAACCACCTACTACTGAGATCTTGAAGATACCGGTTAGTTCGTCAACACCCGCCGTGGGTTGCCACGTTGCGACAGTTTCGGCCACATTCGAGATAGTGGTCACAGTAAATATACCCTCGAATCGATCCCCTGTATCAATTATGGAATTGTTATTGTTATCAAAAAACCTCTCGAAGTTTGTATACTTCATCTTGGAAGGTTCATTTATGAGCAGGGTAGGCAAGGCATAGGCAGAAGCTGTAACCAAGCAAAAAGCAAAAACCATAGTCAGAACTATAAACCATTTTCCATTTCTCATCTCTTTCACCTCCTTCCTTTCTAAATTTAAGCCTTTTGAAAATCCTTTTTTCATCTTTATTCCCTCCTTTCTAATATGTTCAAGCCGTTCGACCGCTTCGCTTGTTCAAGCCGTTCACCTCGAACAATTCGAACAGCTTGTTCAATTCTTTCTCATCCTCTTACGCCCGTAAAGGCCTAATCCTGCTAAACCTGCGCCAAGGAGCACAAGTGTCCCTGGTTCAGGCGTTACAACCGCTGTGCCTGAAAGGGTGGAATAATCTACGTGGCTTATAGAGCCACCAAAGTAAGGGTTTATCAGTAGTGATACCACAAATGTTTTATCCCTCATAGCATCCAGGGCAGATATATTGCCACCTAACGGGATAGACCAGAAGTAATCATTATAAGAAGCATTTGGAACTAGATCAAAAATATCAAGACTACCAAGATAAATGCTATCGCCTGAGGCTATAACGTCAATAAATCCCACCGTTATACCTGGAATTATGAATGTCCCCAGCTCAAAGTCCATCTGGATATCCAGCTTGGCATCAGTAACCTTAAATTTATCTGTTGCATCCAGATTAGGGGTAAAGTCAGTATTCTCCAGGATGTGTGTCCATATTAAGGGGTTTGTCGGATATACAGTGTCCTCGAATGTGAGTGGGGTCCCACTATTAAGAGCGAAGGATGTGCCAGCCAACAATCCAAAGAATAAAACCATTAAGAGAATTGGCCCTGAATATTTAATTATCTTTAGCATCATTGTCTCCTCTTCTTGATTTTCGATGTTTTATAAATATGTAAGCATGTAAGCAATCCCTGTGCCAGTTTTTAAGTATTTGATTATTAAGGATTTTTTTAAAAATGCCTTCTAAAAGGGGCTATTTTGTAAAGTATCCTGACAGAAAATTTATAGCAAACTTTACAGTTTGCTGGAGTCTGCTCAGGGTGATAAGACAAGAATGCTGCTGCGGCTATAAGAGGGTCTGTGGTAGGAAAGGAAGAAGAGGAAACTGAATACAATAAAGTTAGTGAATACATTAAGCTTATAATTCAGAGTTGATTGATGATCTTAATGATGGAAGAAAAAAAGTAGTCAGCCTTTGTTATTTATCAAAATTATAATTTAGGATAAAATAAGTATTATAGGAGTAAAGAACGCGAGGTAAAAAATATCCGCAATGGAAAGCGTGAAAAAGTATAAAATACCTGCATATGAGACCGAGCTCCAAAGCTCTTTTGATTTTGTATTAAAGGAGGCGGAGGAATTGTATCAGGGGGGGGGACGTCTTAAAAAGACATATGACCGTCTTGCAAGACATTTAGATGAGCTTGGTATTTCTTATACTCTGGTTGGCGGTTATGCCCTTATTCTGCATGGAGTGCGGCGATTTACAGAAGATATTGACCTTCTAGTTTCTGAGGAGGGATTAGAAAGACTGCATAAAGAACTTATCGGAAGAGGTTATATTCAAGTCGCTCCTCAAAGCCGGAACCTTCGGGATGTTGAGACAGGAGTTAAGATTGAATTTGTTGTAACTGGAGAGTTCCCCGGCGACGGTAAACCAAAGCCAGTAGAATTCCCAGAGCCGGAAGCAGTAGCAGAAAACCGTGAGGGGATAAAGGTTATTGACCTTAAATCATTAGTCGAACTTAAGCTGGCTTCGGGCATGACTGCAAAAAGTAGGCTGCAGGATTTAGCTGATGTTCACCGGCTGATAGAGAAGCATCACTTGACATCTGATTTCGCTAATCAGCTTCATCCTTATGTTCGTGAGAAATTTCTGGAATTGCTGTCAGAAGATATCGAAGAATAAAAAAACTTTTAGGAGACAATT
>PEUB01000152.1:0-1465 GCA_002780895.1 Nitrospirae bacterium CG02_land_8_20_14_3_00_41_53 | reverse complement strand
AAAACCATTGCAAACTGTCACCCTGAACTCGTTTCAGGGTCTCCAAATAAGTGATATTCATAAGATGCTGAAACAAGTTCAGCATGACATTCCGATCGGAATCTTTGCATTTGGATTTTATTTACCTAATAATAGGCAATCGGCGTGCCAGTTTTTAAGTATTTGATTATTAAGGATTTTTTTAAAAATGCCTTCTAAAAGGGGCTATTTTGTAAAGTTTTTCGAGAGGTAGGTGTCAGAAAATTTTACAGCAATGGACTTGCTATCCAGAATAAACCTCTCCAACTTTACTCTTTATATCTTCTTCTGACAAGGAAATATTGACAATTCTTGAGGCATGCTCAATTGCTTCCTGCTTTCCTTTTGCAGTCATCATTTCAAAGAGTTTCGATTCTCTGAATATTTCTATGACTTCTTTTGCAGTCATAATGACCCTCACAATCGAGTTTATATATTTAATATAAAGCAATAATCATGCCATTTCAGAAAAATAAAAAGGGAGATGGCCTCTTAAGTCCATCTCCCTTTTTATTTTGAGGTTTATTCTGGATAGCCCTTTTGTGAAAACATTCTAAACAAATTCCACAGGTGAGGTTCAATCGCTATCAAAAAGCAATTCAAAAGCCCTTGGACTTATAATATTTATCCCTTGATATACCCCGATTATCAACAAGTCCCTGTCACCAGTAACAAGAAAATCTACCTTTGCAGTTAAGGCACAGGTAAGTACCATGTCATCATCTTTATCTCTGCAAACTCCTTTTACTTCAACATTGCTTTCAATTGGATTTACGGTTAATGATATCTCTTTTATAAGAGTAAGTGCTTCCTTTATTTCTGCCTTTGTTAAGGAAAATTGTGTTCGGAGCTTTTCCTCAAACTCGTTTAAGATAATGGGACAGGTATATAACTCGAACTCTCCTTTATTAGCCCTTAAAACTAATTTTGAACATAATCCATCGGTCAAAAAGGCAGAAATTAAGACATTGGTATCAAATAGTACCTTCAAGATATTACCTTAAAAACATCATTATCTGTAACAACGCCAGCCGCCTTTGCCTTTCTAACTAAACTTTTTTTAAGTTTTTTAAAACGACCTTCCCATAGATAAGCACGTAGTGATTCCTTTATAATTTCACTTCTTGCCCTACCACTTTCTTTTGCAGCATTATCAAGTTTTGAAGCCATATCTTCTGGAAGACTAACAGAGATCACCGTTCTCATAAATCATCACCTCCTGTATTACAATTTAATACAAATAAGTTTTTGAGTCAAGCTGATGAGGGTCAACTGTAAACTTTTCCGACAGTGGGATGTCAGAAAATATTACAGTATCAGAAATTTTTCTATGAAGGCATTCCAATCACAGAGTCCTTTCAAGGTAGTTCTTTTTTATATCGGCAAGATATTTGTAGAAATCTTCCATGTGTTTTTTCAAAATGCCAAAAATAACCGTTTCATCAAT
>PEUB01000055.1 GCA_002780895.1 Nitrospirae bacterium CG02_land_8_20_14_3_00_41_53 | reverse complement strand
TCTGCAATTACAAAAGCAATTGCGAGATCGTGACATGGTAAGGGAGTTATCTAATAGAACAATTCCCATTAGGAAACAACGTCCCTAAACCCTCCCTAAAAGTTTCCGTTACAAGAATACTGAAAAGCTCTTTCAGCGGCAATTTGTATCAAGGTTTCCTTCAGAAATACGGCGTAATGCCTTAAGAAAATTGTTGCTTCTTGACGCTGCAGAGCGTCTGGACGACTTGAAAATACCTCCGGGCAATCGTTTAGAAAAACTATCCGGTGATCGCCAGGGGCAACACAGCATTCGTATTAATGATCAGTGGCGAATATGTTTTCGTTGGCATCAAGGGGATGCCTACGATGTTGAGATAACCGATTATCATTAGGAGATAACCATGTGTGCAAAAAAGATAGCCCCGGTTCATCCGGGGGAAATATTGTTTGAGGAATTCCTGAAACCGTTCGGAGTGAGCCAGTATAGGTTGGCTAAGGATATTAACGTGCCTCCTCGCCGTATCAATGAGATTGTTCAGGGAAAGCGGTCAATTTCCGCTGATACGGCACTGAGGCTTGCCCGCTATTTCGGCCTTTCAGAGCGTTTTTGGCTCAATCTTCAATCACGATACGATCTTGAGGTTGAGAAAGATAAATTGGATAGACGCCTTGAGGATGAGGTAAAAGTATTAATATTGAAAAGCGCCTAATAATCAAATCCAGCGGAAGCGGATAAAACGTGTTTTGGTTTTGCAGAGGGTTTGCCCGCGCCGCTGATTTAGGTCGTTAAACGGATAATAAAAATGAAAGAAGGAACTTTATGCAATATATCATCATAATGGGACGCAATATGGGATGTTGTTGACTAAGTTGACTTATTGGTTAGATAGAATTCATAGAAAAATTTCCGAATGCATCTTTCGAATGGTATTTATTATTTTTCATCACATGATAGAAGTGTGGAATTGCAAGTGAAGTTTGCATTTCGAGGAAGCATTCCATGTTGTGAAGTAGATGAAGAAAGGTAACCCCCTGTCAGGCATCATCTGGTAGATCATATCCTGTATTTTTTCACTTTAATCAATAAACGCATCCCTTAAAAGTTTGCTCTGTCTCTCAAATGCCTGTCGCGGGTTCCTCGGGTCTTTCATGAGTGAAATCTCTTGTGTAATAAGCCTGGCAAGGTTTAAGACATGGGTGTCTACCTTCGCAGACTCTCTTTTATATAAGGGATGATCACGATTTATAAAAATAGTTGTTTCCTCAGAAAAGACCTCAGAGCCGTCTTCCCCAAAACTGTCTACAACACATGAGACACCTGTTTCACCGAACTTTATTCTTTTTATTATGGCGTTAGGTGTGAGCCTTTTCACCTTCGGTTTTTTCTTTCTCTTCTTTTCAGGTGCTTTTAGTTTTTCTTCTGCCTTGATCTCTTCCTCTTTAAGACCTTCTTTTTTATGCGAAACCTCAGCAGCGCTGCCCATGCCCTTTATCTCATCGCCTGTGGGGATCGCACCAAACGGTGAGAGGTCAGGGTTTGCTGCCAGTGCCTTATATATCCTTTGAAGTGCATCCTTGAGGGCACGGCTGACCTTTTTGCTTTCCTTCCTAATAGTCAATTTCTGAAGGGACACCTTCACGCCCTCCATTACCTTTCCCATAATTCCAACAAACTCCTGATATTCATTGGAATCCTTTATAAAACCTGTCCTGTCGCTCGTTATGGGAAGAAAATCAGCATTGACTTCGCCCCTGACCCTTGCCATTGATTTACCCCATGTTTCCATGCCGAAAAGCTCTCTTTTTATGGTTACCTGTTTGACCTTTACCTCAATGCCGAGATCTGAGGCAACAGAGGCTGTCTCAGGAAGGATTATAATCTCTCCGCTCACAGGACCAAAGGAAGTTCCTTCGAGGAATGGCAGCCTATGTCCAGAAAGGCTTCGAGGAGTTACAGTATGGTTATTTATTCTTACCCTGAAATGAGGAGCCTTAATAGGCGTCCCCTCAATTATTTTTGCTTCTATGTCTTTTGGCTCAAACCTCCTGTCTAATCCTGTTAATATGACGGTTGTGCCGTTTTGTTTTCTGAAGTCAGCAGGTAGTATCTCGAGTGGCAGTTGCCATACATCTCCTGTCTTTTCCCATTGCTCTTTGTCAAAGGTAACCCTGCCAACAAAATCATCTTTTTTTGTAATTACCTCAAACCTTTTACATGCAGAAAGACTTGCGAACTTGCCGATGCCGAATTGTCCGATCCTGTCCCTCCCGTATATCGGGGACTTTGGGGCATAGAGTTTCTGTTGTGAGCCTATATTAAAATACTGTTTGAGTCCTTCCCTGTCCATGCCGCTGCCATTGTCCCTTATCTCGATGGTATCTTCCGTGACAACAATCTCTACTAAGGTTGCATCAGCATCATAGGCATTATTGACAAGCTCTCGTATAAACTCGATGCTTTCGGCATACATCCTCTCGCCTATTGTTATGATATGGCTTTTATCTATGGTAAGCGGAATGAATTCAGGGGATGACTGCATATTTTATTCCTATGCCCCTTGCTAATTTGTCAAAGGCTTTTTGTAGTTGGTTTAGTGGATAGCTGCCTGATATAAGACTTGAAATCCCGATTCTTCCTTTGCACAGGAGTTTATATGCCTTTTTCACATCTGATGGTGTAAAGTGAAAAACACCTTTTAAAGTTATCTCATCATAGTGGAGTCTTCCCGTGTCATAGGTTACTGTTGTGCCTGACTTGCAACCTCCAAAGAGTATAACTGTTCCACCCCTTCGTACATAATTGACAGATGTCTCCCAGACCGCAGGTATGCCTGTGCATTCAAAGAGATAGTCGAATCCGATAAAATCGGTAAATTTCTTCATATGGAAAAACCCCTCACCCTTCCCCTCTCCCACAAGGGGAGAAGGAATTCCCCTCTTGAGAGGGGTGCAGGGGTGTGTTAATCCCTCCCTTGATGGGAGGGGTGTAGGGGAGGGTGAATATGCTGTGTCAGTTCTCATTACAAAATCTGCGCCGAGTTCTTTTGCTATTTTTAATTTCTTTTTATGTTTATCAGATATGGCTACCTTTGCGCCTTTTTCCTTTAACAGCAATAGATGAAGAAATCCGATAGGGCCGGCTCCTATAACGAGTACATTGTCACCTCTTTTTATATCTACGGATTTCATGCTGTGAACCACACATGAAAGGGGCTCAAGAAACGCAGCCTCTTCAAACGATAAATTTCTGGGCTTATGAAATACATTCTGTTTCACAATATGCTTGGGAAGTAACATATACTCTGAAAATGCACCGAGAACCTTTGTATCCATTATCTTTTCGCAAAGGTTATAAAGCCTTTTTTTACAATAACTGCATTCAAGGCATGGCGCACTATGAACCGCCATTATTTCATCGCCTTCTCGAAATCCTTTAACTCCTTTGCCGACACCGGCAACTACCCCTGAGAATTCGTGTCCAAAGACCCCTGGCATTGGAATCATGGGATGACCACGTCTGAATGCTTTCAGGTCTGTTCCACAGGTCAGAGCTGCTTTAATCTTTATAAGTATCTCGCCATGAGAGGGTTGTGGGGTTTTTATTTCACAAAGTTCTATCCTGCCTGGTTTAATGATGATATTTGCCAGCAAGGTTAACGCTCCAGCTTACCGCCCAATAACTGTCCAGTAATTGCGGCAAATGCAAAGATTGGTATATATTTTATGTCGATATGGGAAATAGTTCGTGCAATGAAAATAAAGGGGATCGGAACATGTATGCACAGGAACCAACGGAGAGAATATCTTTTAGTCTTTACCCGGGCATAGCCAAATGGTAAGTTAAGCAGCAACGTGAAAGCGAACAAAGCCAGTATAATATATAACTTATTGTAGAAATCCATAGCTGAAAATAACTTAAAGGAAAAGAATATGTCAAATTTGCTAAGATTGAAATTATAGGAGGATTTTTTGAAGATAGCTTATTTTGATTGTTTCTCAGGCATAAGTGGTGATATGTGCCTTGGTGCGGTTGTGGGTGCAGGTGTATCAATAAAAGAATTAGAGAAGGAACTTAAGAAAATACCTGTTGGGGATTATAGATTAACTGCCAAAAAGGTCAAAAGAGCACAGTTTGTTTCAACTAAAGTAGATGTTATTCAAGGTTCAAAAATAAGGGGTCAGGTTCTAAATAGGTGGAAAGATATAGAGAAGATAATTCAAAACTCCTTACTTTCTCAGGAGATTAAACGAAATGGGCTTAAAGTTTTTAAGAGGCTTTTCGAGGCAGAGGCAAAGGTTCATGGTGAAACATTGGACAAGGTTCACCTCCATGAAATCGGAGCTATCGATTGTATCATAGATGTATTCGGGACAATTATTGGCCTAAATTTACTCGGTGTAGAAAAGGTCTATTCATCACCTATAAATCTCGGGAGTGGTTTTGTAGAAACTGAATCAGGGATTTTGCCGGTTCCAGCGCCAGCTACTGCGGAGATATTAAAAAGAGTCCATGTGTATTCAAAGGATATCTCATTTGAACTGACTACCCCGACAGGTGCAGCAATAATTAAAGAGCTTTCGTCTGGATTTGGAAGTATGCCGACTATGGATATTGAGAAGATCGGTGTTGGTGCTGGGAGTATGGATTTTAAAGATTGGCCTAACATATTGAGACTTTTCATAGGTAATCCCCCCTCACCCCCCTTTAGTAAAGGGGGGATGGGGGGATTTTCAGATGAGAAGATAATAGTTGTCGAGACTGATATTGATGATATGAATCCTCAAGTGTATGAATATGTGATTGAGAAGCTTTTCAGGGCCGGTGCCCTTGATGTCTATCTGACAAATATCATAATGAAAAAAGGGCGGCCGGGGATAAACCTAACAGTAATCTGTAGTAAGAACAGGCAGGAAGAATTAATGAAAATAGTTCTGAAGGAGACAAGTACAATAGGTGTGAGATTTTATGAGACTAAAAGAAAGGTCCTTCAGCGTGAGATTAAACAGATAGATACGGAATTTGGAAAGGTGAGGGTAAAGTACTCGAAGCTCGGAGATGAGATATTAAAGGCAACACCTGAATATGAGGATTGCAAAAGAATCGCAAAGAGGTTAAATATACCTCTTATAGAGGTTATGCGAAAGATAAAATGACTAACTTCTATTTAACCGAGAGCGTTATGAATAAGGATGAGCCGCCCCTGTATATAAGAAGCAAAATATTCTCATCGGAATTTATCCTGGATACCATATTCTCATAGTCCTTAATGCTTGTTATCTTCTGTCTGTTTATTCCCTGTATTACATCACCCTGCATAAGCACCCTGGCAGCCGGACTGTCTTCATCCATATCCGAGACAATAACACCTTTGAGTTTTTTGGGGATGTTAAGCTTGTTATAGATTTCAGGTAAAAGATCTTGTACAGTTACTCCTCTCAAAAGGTTGTTATATTCACCCTTAGAAGGTTTTTGCATCTCAGCAGGCAGCTCACTGACAGTAACCTTCTTTGTCTCTGTTTTATTTTCTCTAATAATCTTCAGCTCTACTTCCTGGCCTGTCGGAGTATTCGCTACCATATTTCTTAGCTGATAAGGCTCTTCTATTTTTTTGCCTTCGTACTCTATAATTACGTCACCGCTCTGTAAGCCTGCTTTTTCAGCAGGGCTTCCTTCGCTGACATCTCCAACGAGTGCCCCTTTCTCCTCTTTTAGATTGAACTGCTTAGCGAGTTCCGGTGTTAAGGGCTGGATTGTTACCCCGAGCCATCCCCTGATGACCTTACCTTTGCTAATTAAACTATCCATTACCGCCTTTGCCATGCTTGTCGGTATGGAAAAACCGATGCCTTGATAACCGCCGCTTGTAGTAAAGATTGCAGTATTAATGCCGACAAGCTCTCCTCTTACATTTACCAATGCCCCACCAGAATTCCCGGGATTTATTGCTGCATCTGTCTGAATAAAATCCTCATAATCAGCAATGCCGACATTAGCCCTTCCAACAGCACTTACTATGCCTGTTGTTACGGTCTGGCTTAATCCATAAGGACTTCCAATTGCGAGCACTGTCTCACCAACTCTTAATTTGTCAGAGTCACCCCATTTTATTGTAGGAAGGTTGTCAGCGTCTATTTTTATAATTCCTATATCAGTCATTACATCATTACCGATAATCTTTCCTTTAAACTCTCTTTTATCTGAAAGTGTTACATTTATTTCCTCGGCGCCTTGAATGAGATGATTTGTTGTTAAGATATAGCCGTTGGAATCAACGATTACACCTGAACCGAGACTTGCAGTTTTACGTTCCTTCGGCACTCTTAATCGGTCCCCGAAAAACCTTCTAAAAAACGGATCGTCTAAGAATGGGTTTGTATTCCCCTGGATTTTTATAGTCCTTGTAGTCAATATGTTAACAATGGCAGGTTTTACGGTTTCTGCAATTTCAGCCGTAGCCTGTCCAATTTGAGTAAGGATATCGATAGACTGCTGGGATATTTTCGAGCCACTGGCATAAGTATATGACCAGGCCCCAAAGTTAAGTGAAAAGATAAGTCCTAATATGAACCATGTTCTGATGAAGGTCGTAATAGTACAGAACCTTTTTTGCTTTAAAAACATTTTTCCTCCTATTCGGCAATTATTATTTTTTATATATCTATTTAACACTTATTGTCAATACACAGCAATTCTCGGTGAAAAAGAGGCAAGTTTCCTCAGTCGCCTATGTTCCTTCGGAATGACAATGCGAACCTTATTTATTGTCATTCCGAGCGAAGCGAGGAATCTTAAACCTTTACAAATTCACCGAGAATTGCTGTATAAGGATATTACTGCTTCAAAAAGTTATGTTATAATTCAGTCGCTATGGATATTAAAAATTTTGTAAAAGCCGGTATTCGTTCTTTATCAGCTTATGAAGTCAAAGAGATCCCCTGCAAAGTAAAACTCGATGCTAACGAAAGTCCTTACGGTTTTAAAGGTTTATTAAAGGCATTAAAATTTATAAAAACAAATAGATATCCTGACCCAGAAGCAAGGTTTCTCAAGAAGTTTATCTCCAGAGATTTTGGGGTAAAACCAGAAAACATACTGCATGGGAATGGCTCGGATGAGCTGATTTATTATCTCATTACGACCTTTGGCGGACCCGTGCTTTTCCCAATACCTACTTTCTCAATGTACGGAATTATTTCACAGGCTCTTGGAGAAAAGAGGATAGCAATTCCTCTTGAGAAAGAGTTTGACCTTGATCTTGAAAAAATTCTTAAGGCAATTAAAAATCAGAAGCCTAAATTGATATTTTTGAGTTCGCCAAATAACCCCACAGGCAACTGTTTCTCTTCAGACAGGATATTAAAGATAATCGAGGTATCAAACGGCATTGTTATTGTTGATGAGGCTTATCAGCCTTTTGCGAGCGATAAGGGATTTATGCCGATGCTTAAGGATTATAAAAATATTGTTATCATGAGAACACTGAGCAAGATAGGACTTGCAGGCTTAAGGGTCGGGTTCCTGATAGCAGATGAAGAGATAATTAATGAGGTGAATAAGGTCAGACTTCCATTCAATCTCAATTCCCTTTCACAGGCAGCAGCTGTAGAGGTATTAAAGAATAAGAAGGTTCTGAAGTCATGCATAAAATCAATCACCTCTGAGAGGGGAAGGCTTTTTGGCGAGATGGCAAAGATAAAAGGAATAAAACCATACCCATCAGAGGCTAATTTCATATTATTCAGAATAAAAGAACCTGATAAAATATATAAAGGACTTCTGAAAAAGGGCATACTTGTTAGAAATATGAGTGGTGTTGTTAATAATTGCCTGAGGGTCACAGTAGGAACGCCAGAGGAAAACATGGGTTTCATTAAAGTTCTTAAGGAGGTTATATAAATAGGGGGCAACAAATGAGAAAAGCTAAGGTAGATAGGAAGACTAAGGAGACGGATATAAAGTTAACGCTTAATCTTGACGGTAAGGGCAAATATACTATAGATACCTCCATCCCGTTCATTGACCACATGCTTTCTTTGATGTGCAGACATGGACTTTTCGATATGAAGATAAAGGCAAAAGGTGATATAGATGTTGACTATCATCATACAGTAGAGGATATTGGTATAGTTTTTGGAAAAACAGTTAAACAGGCACTTGCTAACATGAAAGGGATATCAAGATACGGCCAGGCATCTGTGCCAATGGATGAGGCACTTGCCTCAGTAAGTCTTGACATTAGCGGGAGACCATATCTTGTGTATAAGGTTGAATTCCCGAAAAGAAGTAAGATCAAGAATTTCGACCCTGACCTTATAGAGGATTTCCTTCAGGCATTTGTTAGCAACAGTGGTATTACACTTCATGTTGAATCCCCGTATGGCAGAAATACGCATCACATAATAGAAGCGATATTCAAGGCTTTGGGCAGGGCACTAAAGCATGCGGTGGCGATTGATCCGCGAGTAAAAGGGGTACCGTCAACTAAAAAATGTTTAGGCTGACCTCCTTTCCCCTCTCAAGAGGGGAAATAGTTTGAAGATTGCAATAACAGGGAAGGGCGGCGTTGGCAAGACCACGCTTGCTTCTTTATTAAGCCATCTCTATGCGGCAGAAGGGAAAAGGGTTATTGCAGTTGATGCAGACCCTGATGCAAATCTTGCATCGGCATTAGGCATTTCAAGGAAAGAGGCTGAAAAGGTAAAGCCAATAGCAGATATGGCAGAGCTTATAGAGGAGAGGACAGGGGCAAAGGCAGGAAGTATGGGAGGGATTTTTAAGCTTAATCCTAAAGTTGACGATCTACCTGAGGATATAGGATATCGCCTGAATGGAATTACTCTTCTTATAATGGGTAAATCAAAGGCAGCTGCCTCTGGTTGTTATTGCCCAGAGAATGCTCTTCTGAGAAGACTCCTCAAACATCTTATAGTTGAAAGAAGTGAAGTAGTCATTATAGATATGGAGGCTGGCATAGAACATCTGACAAGAGGAACTGCGGATTCTGTAGATGCCTTTATTGTTGTTGTTGAACCCGGGCAGAGAAGCATGCAGACAGCCAGAACAGTCAAAGAGATGGCAAAGGAACTCGGTGTCAAAAAAGTCTTTATTGTTGCAAACAAGGTGAGAGGGTCTGAGGATTTAAATTTCATAAAAGATAACATCGGAGATACGGAACTTATTGGATCGATTAATTTTAACCACTCTGTAATGGAGGCTGATATTAAGGGGGCTTCCCCTTATAATTATTCACCTCAGACAGTAAGCGAGGTTAAAGAGTTAAAAGAAAAGATTGAGAAGGATTTTTACAAAATATGAAAATAGATAGAGTCCTCGCAGGGATTGACTTTGGACCATCTACAGAGATAGTTACTGCATACGCATCATTTTTTGCAAAGGGAATGGGAGCAGCCTTAACCCTTCTGTATGTAATTGATTACCTCGTAACCCCACCAGCTTATCTTGCTCTATATATTGAAGAAGAAAAAAAAGTTGCTGAGGAAAAGTTTGCTATATTAAAAAAACGATTTAAGGATGATGGAATTAAAACAGAAACAGAGGTTATTGCCGGAAGGCTTCGCGAATCATTTGATATGGCAGTGGAAAAGACAAATGCAGATATGCTTATTCTTGGTTTTATATCCCATGCCCTAAGACGAAGCAGTTCTGAGAAGCTGATTAAGGGACTCCAGATGCCCATGCTTGTTGTAAGGGGAGAAAAGGCAGAGTCAGCCAGGAATGGTTCTGTAAAAATCAGAAGAATTCTATGCCCAACTGATTTCTCAGAAGCATCAAAAAAAGCCCTGAAAGTCGCAAGTGAATTAAAGGATGTTTTTTCTGCAGAGCTGGATGTGATATATGTTTTACCAAATTATATTATTAAGAAGAAAATAAAAAAATTAAAGGATAGAGATAAAATAATTCAAGAATTATTTGAAGATACAAGAGAGAACTTTAAAAAAATATTGAGTGATTATAATATTGGAAAAGCAGGAATAATAGATGAAGGAGAACCTAATAAAAGAATAGTTTCATTCGCAAAAGAAAAGGACATTGACCTGATAATTATGGGTGCACGTGGTTTAGGATTTATAAAAGGAATGTTAATCGGAAGCGTAACCGATGCAGTGTTGAAATCGTCTCCCTGTCCTGTCCTTGTGATACACTGATGCTCGGCGAGATCTTCTTTCTTCTAATCGGTCTTGTAATGATACTCTTAGCTGCCGAAGGCTTTACAAATGGGATAGAGACTCTTGGTAGAAGATTTAGCCTTTCTCAGGCAGTTGTTGGTAGTCTACTTGCTGCAGTAGGTACTGCGTTACCAGAAACCATACTTCCTATAGTTGCAATATTCTTTTATGGAGGAGAGTCGGCGAAAGACATCGGAGTTGGGGCTATACTCGGCGCACCGTTCATGCTATCCACGCTGACGTTTTTCCTTGTTGGCATAACTATATTAGTATCTTATATAAAAAAGAGACGAAGATTTGAGATTAATGTTGAGACCCATTCTACCAAAAGAGATCTCATCTTTTTTCTGACCATGTACTCTACAGCAGTATTAATGCCGACCGTTGCTGGAAGGTCATTTTCTATAGCAATAGTAATAATTCTTGTTGGTGGATATATTCTTTATGCTTATAGAACATTCAGGTGCGAAAAAAGTGCAGGCATAGAACATTCTGAGGTGATGTATCTCTGGAGATTAATCAGGAAATTAAGATTGACAGATGCACATAACCCTCACATCATTTTGATATTTTTACAGGTTACAGGTGCTTTATTTGTTATGATAATGGGTGCACACACATTCGTTAAGAGCCTTGAGCATGTTTCCATAAGATTCGGGATGAATCCGCTCCTTTTTGCCCTGATGCTTGCTCCTGTTGCAACAGAACTTCCGGAAAAATTCAACAGCATTATATGGACATGGGAGGGAAGGGATACACTGGCCATAGGAAACATTACAGGTGCCATGGTATTTCAGTCAACATTTCCTGTTTCTGTAGGTTTATTATTCACAGAGTGGAGACTTACAGGCATGGCCTTTTTTTCAGCTATAATTGCGATTACATCAGCATCAATAGTTTTTGGAGAACTGGTCTTAAGAAAGCGCCTTTCGCCTATCACTTTATTTTTAGGAGGAGGGCTTTATTTGATATATGCAGTAGTGTTGGTTACAAGTAAAATTTAATGAAACACACATGCTGACAAGTCGGCACAAAGGGGAATGAAAATACACACCCCTTAATCCCCTCTTAATAGAGGGGGAACCACAGAACTCCCCTCTATTAAGAGGGGTTGGGGGTGTGTTATAAAGGTAATTTCATATGAAAAGTCTAATCAGAAAACAAATCCTCAAAAAACGGGATGCGATATCACCTGATATAAAATCAGTAAAAGACGCTCTTATAAAACAACGGCTTTTCGATCTACCAGAGTTTATCACTGCAAAGACTGTATTTTTTTATGCCTCATTCAGGTCGGAGGTCGAGACATTAAGCATGATAAAAGAGTCGCTCAAAATTGGTAAAAGGGTTGTGCTTCCAAGGGTAGATAAGAAAAGGCACAGACTCATGTTATACGAGATAAAAGATATAAGTGAATTATCTCCTATGTATATGGGAATACCAGAGCCATCACTGTTTGATAAAAGACTTGTAAGGCTTGATGATATTGAGCTTGTTATCATACCGGGTGCAGCATTTGATTATTCAGGCAACAGGCTTGGTTACGGGGGAGGTTACTATGATATCCTGTTGTCAAAAAGCAAGAAGAAAATACCGATTATTGCCATTGCGTATGAGGAACAGCTTGTTGATAAAATACCATCAGAGATGCATGACGTGAAGGTAGATATGATTGTTACTGATAAACAGGTGATAAGGGTTTGAATTGAGAGATTTAGCCTATTTTCTTATAAATCTTGTAGCCGCAGGCTGAAGCCTGCGTGAGTATTTGCAGGAATCATTGATAAATAATGAAAATCGGGCTTTGACACAAAATTATCGCAAGTGCTATTATACAGCCCAGAATTAAAGATTTTTATCATATATAACATGGATTTAAAGAAGATAGAAAAGGGTATAAGGCTCATACTCGAAGGCGTTGGTGAAGATCCGGAAAGGGCAGGGCTTAGAGAAACGCCTGAGCGGGTTGCCAAGATGTACGAAGAGATATTCATCGGTCTGAAGACCCCTACTGAGGAGTTACTCAAAGCCATTGAAGGTGAAAGCCATGACGAAATGGTGCTTTTAAAAGATATCTCATTTTATTCTGTCTGTGAACATCATCTACTCCCATTTATAGGAACTGTTCATGTTGCATATATCCCCTCCGGTGGAAAGATTGTAGGTCTGAGTGAGCTCGTCAAGGCAGTCGAGGTTCTTGCTAAAAGGCCGCAGGTGCAGGAGCGGTTAACAACACAACTTGCTGATTTGATAATGGATAGGCTAAAACCCAAGGGTGCAATGGTTATTATCGACGCAGAACATTTATGCATAAGCATGAGGGGCGTAAAGAAACCAGGTTCAAGAACAGTAACATCGGCAGTCCGGGGTATATTCAGAACGAAACAGTCCACAAGAGAAGAATTGCTGGAACTTATAAAGAGGAGAGAATAATATATAAACAGTCGCTAACCCTAAAAGGTAGTAAAGCTATCCGCTGAGAGCTATGCACTAGAATTAGTCTAAAAAAGGGAGGGTACTATGGCAGCAACACTAATTAAAGGGTCCGAGATCTCGAAACAGATAAAAGAAGAGCTGAAAAAAGAAATAGCTTTGTTAAAGGAGAAATATAATATTGTCCCCGGACTAACTACTGTCCTTGTAGGTCAAGACGAAGCCTCTAAGGTATATGTAGGTGCTAAGGAAAAGGCATGTAAGGAATTAGTCATGTATTCTGAAAGGAATGACATTCCTGCCGATACAACCGAGGCTGACCTCCTTGCCTTGATTGATAGACTCAATAATGATAACAAGATTCACGGGATACTTGTACAGTTGCCTCTACCAAAACATATCAATGCAGCTAAGGTTCTTTATGCTATCGATCCGAATAAGGATGTGGATGGTTTTCATCCTGTAAATGTAGGCAAAATGATAATCGGCGAGCCATGTTTTCTTCCTTGCACACCTCACGGCATACTGGAACTTTTAATCAGGAGCGGCGTTGAAACAAATGGGGCTGAAGTTGTGGTTGTGGGAAGAAGCAATATAGTGGGAAAGCCCATTGCGAATATGTTAATCCAAAAAAGAAAGGGAGGGAATGCAACTGTAACAGTATGCCATACCGGTACAAAGGACATCGCCTCTCATACCAGACGGGCAGATATCTTGATTGTAGCCGCTGGAAAACCTAAAACAATAACTGCAGATATGGTAAAAGAGGGTGCGGTTGTGATTGACGTTGGCGTTAACAGGCTGGAGACAGGCCTCGTAGGTGATGTGGATTTTGAGACAGTTAAGGAAAAGGCAAAGGCAATAACCCCTGTGCCTGGAGGTGTAGGGCCAATGACAATAACAATGCTCATGTATAATACGGTTCAAGCAGCCAAAATGGCAGCAGGGATAAAGGTAGAGCTATAAAAAGAGATGTCCTATATTTAAATAAATATCTATATATAAATATTGAACATGATGATAGTATTTGAACAAAAACCCTTTGAGGAAATTTTAGGATATTTAATAAACGATAAAAGTATATTTATTCTCAGGTGCAAAGGCTGTGCGAGGGTCAATCAGGCCAATGCTGAATCAGATCTTATGGACATGAAAGGAAGAATTGAGGAAAGAGGCATAGGTATTACAGGTTCTGCAATAAAAGGTCTTCTCTGCATGAAGGCTAAGTCTGTGCTTGAAGAACTATCTGAAACAATAGGTAATCCCACATCTCTTCTGATAATGGCCTGCGGCTTAGGGGTTCAATCAGTTGCTGAGGCCACACACAAGATAGTCCATCCAGCCTGCAATAGTTTCGTAGATAAAGAAATACTGGAGCTCGGTAAGAGAGAATATCGATGCCGCACCTGCGGAGATTGTGTTTTAGAGTTTACCGGAGGTATCTGCCCTTTAACTGTTTGTAGTAAAGGGCTCCTCAATGGACCATGTGGAGGAAACTCGCTTGGGAAATGTGAAGTATCAAGGGAGATTGACTGTGGATGGGTGCTTATCTTTGAAAGGATGAAAAAGCTGGGCCGCCTGAAAGAGTTCATGTCATTTCTTGAGCCTAAGGATTATCGAAAAATACAGAAAAAGAAGATATCTTAAAAGGACAATGGGCTTTAAAGAGGTATTAGAATCTAAAAAATTTGTTGTGACTGCAGAAATAGGACCCATGAAAGGGACCGATGTGCAGGAAACACTGGAAGATGCAGAGCTTATCAAAGGAAAGGTAGATGCAATTAATGTCACTGATCTTCAAAGTTCTGTAATGCGATTGGGCTCAATGGCAGTCTGCCATCTCCTGAAAGATCATGGAATCGATCCAATTTTCCAGATGACCTGCAGGGACAGAAACAGACTGGCACTCCAATCGGACCTGTTAAGTGCCTGGGTTTTGGGTATCAGGAACGTTCTAGCCTTAACAGGAGACTATCCAACCGTGGGAGATCATCCTCAGGCAATGCCTGTTTTTGATTTAGATTCTGTGATCCTGTTAAAGGTCATAAGCAGGCTTAATGAAGGCTTTGATATGGCGGGAAACCAGCTAAAAGGTGCTACTGACTTCTTTTCCGGGGCAGTAGTAAATCCGGGAGCCGATACCGAGGCTGCCTTAGAAATGCAGATCATAAAGATGGAGAAGAAAATCGAGGCAGGTGCAAGATTTTTTCAAACACAGGGGATATTTGACTTAGAACTCTTTGAAAAATTTATGAAGCGAATAGAGGGTTTTAAGGCGCCGGTCATAGGTGGAGTCATATTATTAAAATCAGCAGGTATGGCCAGGTTTATGAATAAAAATGTGGCCGGTGTATTTGTCCCTGAGCCTCTTATTAAAGAAATGGAAGAGGCAAAGGATAAGGTCAAAACCAGTATCGAGATAGCCGCCAGGTTGATCAAGGGAATGAAAGATATTTGTCAGGGAGTCCATATCATGGCTATTGGCTGGGAGAAAAAGATTCCCATGGTTCTAAAAGAGGTCGGATTATAAACCCTATCGTCATTAGTGAACAGAACACGAAAAGCACGGGTCATATGCCCTTACGAGCATCTCACACAATAGCGACAGCTCATTTTTTGGTTTATCTATATTTTCATTTACTAACTTTTTAAGGGACTCTTCAAGGCTCATGAAGTTGTGCGCTGTTGGGGTTACAATATTTGCCCTCTCTATGATTCCCTTCTTGTTTAGCTCATATTGATGATAAAGCATCCCACGCGGTGCCTCAGTCAATGCAGAGCCTGAGCCTTCTCTAACATTAACTTTAAAGAAATAATTTCCAATAGAAAATGCATCAAGGAGTTCAATGCACTCCCATATGCCGTGTACTATTTCTACAGCCTGTGCAATGTTATTAAGAAAAGGGTTTTTCCCTAAGATCTTAAAACCAATCATCTCTGCCGCTTTTTTAGCCTCGGGATGAAGCATACCGAACTTTATATTAAGTCTTGAAAGCGCACCCACCATAATGGAGCCCCTACCCTTCATCACCGTTCTCTTTGCGTTTGAATATGGAACCTCTTCCTCTTGAAACCAAGAAAGATAGTCATCCTCTTCTACCTCAATCCCAGAGCTTGATGCAATAGTTCCCTCGTTTACCGCATAGTCATCTTTGCTGATAATAGAAACATATTCTGTGTTGTTCCTGAAATCAGGGTAATGTAGTTTTGATACCATTTTAACTGTATCTAATGCATCTCCTTTTATAGATTCAAGTCCTTTTATAACTTTTCCGATCTCATCCCTCGACGGAATCTTTGTAAAGCCACCCACTACCATTGCAACAGGATGAAGCGGCCTGCCTCCGAATATAGCAGTAACATTATTCACAGCTTCCTTTAACCTTATAAGCCTCTTTATCTCTTCTAATAATCCCCCCTTCCCCCCTTTAGTAAAGGGGGGTGAGGGGGGATTTTCACGACTGAAAAGCATATCTAATCTGTGATAATCCGGCAGAACAAGCATGTAAAGATGAACGAGATGGCTTGCAACTATTTGGCTTAAGGACATTATCTTCCGCAGGTTTTTAATCTCGAGAGACGGTATGAATCCCACTGCCTTTTCGATTGCTCTTATTGATGTAGTCATATGTGAGACTGGACAGATGCCGCATATCCTTGACACGATATCAGGGACCTCATCGAATTTTCTTCCTACAAGGAAACCTTCAAAGAAGCGCGGAGGCTCCCATATATTTAGCTTAAGCTCTTTAAGCTTTCCACCTTCTATATTAAATTTAACAGAGCCCTCTCCTTCTACTCTGGCTATATAATCAACCTTAATCTTCATAGGTTTCTATCACCCTTCTAAACTCAATGGTATCGGCTCCAAACTCTGTAAATTTTCTTATAATATCCTCTCTGGACAACCCCATTAATCTAAATTTTCTTGCAAGGGCAGGACCGTTGGCCTGCTTCATTGGTCCAAAGCATGAATAACATGCCCTATTCATCGAGGGACAAAGGGCACCACAACCAGCATTTGTTACAGGACCCATACAAGGCATGTTATAGGCTACTAAAACACATATGTTGCCTTTTAGCTTACATTCTACACAAACGCTGTATTGAAGGAAGGCCGGTTTTTTTCCGGTAAGAACTGACGCTAATGCCTCATGCAGGTCTCTTTCTCCTGGCGGACAACCTCTTATATAGCCGTCTACCTTTATGTATGCATCCACTGAATGGGGTCTTATGGAATGGATAGTAGAAAGATCTTTATAGACCTTTTTTTCAGCTTCAAGTTCTGGCATCGTGGATTTTATTGCAGGAATTCCTCCGTCTATAGCGCATGAGCCTATTGCAAAAAGCTGTTTGCTTTGCTCTCTTATTTTTTTAAGCTCATCCACCTGCCAGGACTCTGTTATTGTGCCTTCAACAAGTGCTATGTCAAATGGACCGTGAGGATTTCCTCCTCTTTTAAGCATCCTTGCATAGACAATATCAAAGCTTGTAATGCTTTCGATAATATGCTTCTGGAAATACATGAACTGAAACTCACAACCTGCACAGCATGAATATTTAAAGAATCCAAGTCTTGGTTTTTCCATAATTTCATACTCTAAAGCAATCCATCCGGAAGCCCACGTACTTCGTCATAAGAAAACACAGGTCCATCCTTACATACAAACAAACCAAAGTGCTGGCAGTGCCCGCAATGGGCTATGCCGCACTTCATCCTCCTTTCAAGGGATACATAGAGTTGAGACTGTGCAATACCCATCATAAGAAGCCCCCTGCATATAAAACGCATCATTATCTCCGGGCCACAAATAAAGGCAAATGTATTTTCAGGCTTTATCCTTATCTTATCAAGAAGATCAGTAACAAGACCTACATTATGTTTCCATCCCCCCTTATTTCCCCCCTTGCCAAGGCGGGATACAGGGGGGTGCTGTATAACTTCATCTACTGTAAGATGGAGTGAAATACCTTTCCCCCATTCATCGAATTCATTCATGAAGAGGGCATTCTTTTCATTTTTTGCACCGTAGATTAGGCTTACATCACCAAATAACTCTCTTTTGGCTAAAATCATCTGTACAACCGGTCTTATTGGAGCAAGCCCTACGCCACCAGCAATTAAAAGAATATCTCTACCCTTTACATGATTCACTGGCCAACCCCTGCCGTAAGGGCCTCTAATTAATAGTTTGTCCCATTTTTTCAATCCATTCAGAAACCCTGTCACCCGCCCAACCGCTTTTATAGTATGCTCGAAACATTTGTTACGAACAATTGAGCTAAAAGATATGGGGGCTTCGCCAACTCCGGGGTAACCAACCATATTGAACTGGCCTGGTATTGCTGCAAATGAACCTTCTATTGAAAGTATGTATGTCTTTACATCCTCAGCTTCCAATTTTATATCTTTTATTCGTGCCTTTAATGGCTTAAGTTGATTCATGATTTCTGTATCTCTTTTGCTATTTCTGTAAGGTCTATACCAGTAGGGCACCATGTTATGCATCTGCCACAACCTACAGTTCCGAGAACTCCATACTGACTGGTCTGGTTCAATTTATGTGAAACAAACTGTCTGAGTCTTGCTGCCCGCCTTTGCCTGAAATTCCCTCCATATACCTCGGCAAACCTTATATCCTGACATGCATCCAGGTGCCTGAATCGCCTTACAGTTTTAAGATCCATAGAGGTTTCATCAACTATGTCATAGCAGAAGCATGTGGGGCATACCATAACGCAATTTGAACAGGAAAGACATCTTTCTTCTGCTGTATATTGCCAAACAGGATGTTCAATGTTTTTCATAAAAAGCTCATCGAGTCCCTCTACGTTTATTGTTTTTTTAAAGCTGCTCAATAAAGATTTTTCCTTTTCTGATTTAAGCCTCAATTCACTTGCACCTACTCGCTTACCCTTAATATTAAATAACTCTTCTGCCCTTCTGCTTTTTATCTCAATGAGATATTTATCTTCAAAGTCTGTAAGAAGCATGTCATAACCTGCTTCCGCTTTAAGAAAAGGACCTGCACCAACTGATGAACAGAAACAATTCAAGGAGACTTTTGTACAGTTCAGAGATATTATTATGGTGTTTTTTCTTCTAACATCATAATACGGGTCTTTATATGCGCCTAAAAATATCTTGTCAAGATAGAGTATTGCATTTGTATCGCATGGATGCACTCCGATAATCACCTGTTTTTCTGAAATGGGAGGGATTTCATCTATTGCTATCTCGTCATTTATACTAAACCTTAAAAGATCTTCTTTCGGTTTATAGATAAAAAGTTTTCCCGGAGAAAACATTGTGCTTTCATATTCCATAAAAAGTTCTTTTGATGAATTCAATTTTTTGAAGACGGTCTGACTTCCAACCTTGACAGGCCCAATGAGTTTATATTTTTTTCTCAGGGAATCAAGCCAGAGAAAGAAGGTTTCTTTTGGAACAAGTTTTTTAGATCTTCGGAAAGGGGCTTTAGCCAGTTCACCACATAACCCGCACATTTCGGTATGGGGCTGTTTCATAAAAAGAGAGTAACAAACAAGGAGTAGGTTGTCAACAGGTACGGCTTGACATATTGTTGCAATCTTAGAATAGCGCTATTCTCATTTCCTCTCAGGTAGTCAATCATTACTGATGTGTCAACAATGA
>PEUB01000088.1 GCA_002780895.1 Nitrospirae bacterium CG02_land_8_20_14_3_00_41_53 | reverse complement strand
ATAGAAGCGACCTCCTTTAGATTTTGTTTTTGGATAAAATATTTTAATCGAGGTCGCTTCCTACTTCAACAACTAAAGGGACATTGTCTAACGAGATAGGCAATGGTTTTAATTTTGACAAAGATTTTGTTTTAAAAACATGCCTTATCCTAAATGATTTTCCAGAAATTGCTTTCAAAGTGGATAACTTTAATAAGAAAAATATGTTATCAATTGAAAAAAATTGGGAAGATGTTTCTAACGCATTATATTTGGCTATTACATTGGCTTCAAGTCTTGGATATAACCGTGATACTTTAACATCTAATATCGCCTTGATCCCAATAGCATATTACTTATTAAAAATTGGATTGCCTGACAATTTTAGTCAATCATCAAAATATTTAAATGATAGAAAGCAAATACAAAAATGGTTAATCTGTTCATTGCTTAAAAAAGTTTTTAGTGGGCAACCTGACAACGTATTAAGACCGTTAAGGCAAGTTATAGCAAATAGCGATTCTTCATTCCCTATAGAGGACATCGTAGAACATTTTAAAGGTGACGTTAAATCCTTAATATTCTCTGATGATGAAATTGAAAATCTTTTCTATTATCAATACGGAAAAGCATATACCTTTTCAACTCTCGCTTTGCTTTATCCATCGTTAGATTTTAGAAACAGGTTCCATGTCGATCATATATTCCCGAAGAGTCTTTTTACTAAAAAAAAGTTAATAAAAAAAGGTGTGCCTGAAAGCAAGATTGAATTTTACTTGGGTAACTTTAATTATCTTGCTAATTTACAATTACTTGAAGGAACACCAAATCTAGAAAAATCGAGTACTGATTTTAAGGAGTGGTTATATGATACCTTTCCAAATAAAAATGAAAGGAAAGACTATATGGAGAAACATTATATACCAGATATTGATCTTGACCTAACAAATTTTGATAATTTTATTACTGAAAGAGAAAAGTTAATGAGTCAAAAATATAAACAAATCCTTAAATTGTTTTAAAAGAGTAGATGCTTTTCTTTTTTCATCATTGAGGGGGGCTAAATGATACCAACAGCTATCAGAGTATTTCCATTAAGCAGAATTAAGGAACCTGATGCTTTCGGAACGAGAGAAAAAGCATTTAACTATTTCTGTTATGAATTGAAATCAAGAGAAAATCCTCCAGGAAGATTTAATATTCCTTCTGATTCGAAATTTTTGAAGGGGTCTTTAATTCTATTTCAATATACTGAAAGAAAAGGCAAAGAAGAAATAATTGCCGATGCATTACTACTTAGCAACGGTTGTATCAAAAGTGATGAAATAAAAAATTATGTTGGTTATTATTGCATTGATGTGGATAGTATTAACTTTTACAGGACTCCTGTAACAAAAGAAGAAATATTTAGTATTTGGAATAAGAAATTAGGCCGAGCAAAATTACAGTTAGACGTTTCTAAATATGATGATTATAGGGCGTTGTTTAAAAGCAAGGGTAATATAATGCGGCGGAATCGGCGGAATCGGGGACGGTTCTAATTAATCGAAATTAACAGCAACACAGCAACAGAAGCCCCCGTCCTTGAACGCCAGATTGATAAAATGGTATATGAGCTTTATGGTTTAACAGATGAAGAAATAAAAATTGTGGAGAATTTTAACAATAGGGAATAACAAAAAAGGACACGCAAAAGGAGAAAACCAACAGGGGTCAGACACCAGAATTGACATTTCACGAGGGAAAAACACACCCCTTAATCCCCTCTTGATAGAGGGGAAATAATAACAAAAAAAGACAGGTACCTTATCTGAATGGGCGGTGGGCAGGAGATTGTAAAAGGAAGATATGAAACTCGATCAAATCGGCTTCTGGTCTGAAATAAAGCCTGATGAGATTGCAATAGTTGAAGGGAGGAAATGAAATGTCAGTCGTAGTAAACGCCGAATACAAGACATTTTTAAAAGAGATAAAAGAGCGCATACATAAAGCCCAGTATGATGCTTTTAAATCTGTAAACAAAGAGCTTATAAACCTGTATTGGGACATCGGTAGATCAATAGTGGCAAAGCAGGAAAAGCTTGGCTGGGGGAAATCGATAGTGGAAACTTTGGCAAGAGACCTGCAAAAGGAGTTTCCGGGGATACAGGGGTTTTCCAGCGCCAATCTCTGGAGAATGCGAAATTTCTACATTACCTATCAAGAAAATGAAAAACTCGCACCATTGGTGCGAGAAATCAGTTGGACGAAAAATGTCATTATCATGGAGCGTTGCAAAGACGACATCCGGCGTGAATTTTACATCAAGACAACAAGGAAGTTCGGATGGACAAAAGATGTTTTGATAAACCAGCTTGAAGCAGGCACATTTGAGCGGTATATGGCAAATCAGACAAACTTTGATAAAACAGTTCCGGAAAAATACCGTCATCAGGCAAAACTTGCAGTGAAGGATGAATACTCTTTTGATTTTTTGGAGCTTGGCGAAGAGCATTCAGAAAAAGTACTTGAGCTGGCGCTTTTGGAAAATGTGAGAAAGTTCCTGATAGAGATTGGCGGCTATTTTACCTTTGTGGGCAATCAATACCGGCTGGAGATAGACGGACAAGAGTTTTTTGTTGATTTGCTGTTGTATCACCGGCATCTGCGGTGTCTTGTCGCAATAGAGTTGAAAGTTGGCGCATTCAAGCCTGAATATGCCGGCAAGATGCAGTTTTATCTTTCCGCCTTGAACGATAGAGTAAAACTTCCCGATGAGAATCCATCCATCGGCATTATATTATGTAAGGACAAAAGCCGTACAATTGTTGAGTATGCATTGAAAGATACGAAAAAGCCGATAGGCGTATCTACATACAAGCTGACGGAAAAGCTGCCTCGTGAACTAAAAAAATATCTGCCATCTCCCGAGGAGATGATAGAAAGAATAAAGTATTTGGAATAGTTATGACAGCCGATAAAAGAAAAGTTAAGGGAGATTTTTCCGACATTTCCGCCCTCGAAAAACAGATCGACGAAATGGTCTATGAGCTATATGAGCTTACGCCAGAGGAGATTAGATTAGAGATAATAGAATAAAAAAAGGGCGCAGGTACATTATCTCTAGGGTAGAAGTATGAGATTGAGATTGTCTACGACTCATAGAGTGGAGGGAGAATAAAAAATCATGACTATCCAACGACCTTATCTCATTGTCATCGCTGGCCCTAATGGCGCAGGAAAATCAACAACCGCCCCTTCTTTATTGAAAGGTACTCTTGAGGTGACTGAGTTTGTTAATGCGGACTTAATTGCTCAGGGACTATCAGGATTTCAGCCTGAGGGTGCAGTATTTCATGCAGGACGCGTAATGCTTGAGCGTATACATTATCTTGCAAAAAAAACGAGTTGATTTTGCTTTTGAAACAACATTGGCCAGTCGTAGTTTTGCACCATGGATTACAGATTTACGTAAAACAGGCTATGCCTTTAATCTGGTTTTTCTATGGCTGCCAAATGAGGATTTTGCTATTGCCCGTGTTGCAGAGCGGGTCCGCATGGGTGGACATAATGTGCCCGAGAAGACAATCAGGCGGCGTTATCATGCTGGCATTCGTAATTTTTTCAGACTATATCGCCCTTTGACAGATACATGGTTTTTTTATGACAACTCTGGTGAAGAACCACGATTAATAGCTTATTGTGATCAAGAACATGGACTGGTTGTAAACAATTCAGCTATTTGGCATAATATTGAAGAGACATATGGCGGTAAAGGAAAAACATAAAGACAAAGTTGCAGAAACATTTGCTGACCCGGACAAGATAACCAAGGCGTTAGTTCAGGGTGTTCGTGAGGCTTTGTTAAAGCATAAACAGGCTGGTAACCCGATTGTTGTCTGGCTTGATGGGAAAATTATATGGATCAAGCCTGAAGAAATCCTTGTGCACAAATAAAAACCTAATACCTCTTTCCATTCTTAATCACTTCACCGATAATCTTAAAGTAAAAAAAGGGACGGGTACATTATCTCGTGGGCAGAAGCGGGAGATTAAGATTGTGAATGGGAGAAAAAAATCGAGGCTATTGCAATGAAAACTGATAAATGGCAAAATAAAGAAAAAGGAGTTAAAGATGACAAAAATAGAGATAAAAAAGGTTCAGCAAAATCTCGAAAAGTGGAAGAAAAGCCACGCAGATATAAACGCTCTAAGGAAGACATATCAGGAAAATGTTCTGGACTGGGTGGTGAAGTCCATGGAATTCGAGAAGGAACCGGTGAGTATGAGTCGCCTGAAGGAACTCCTCAAGAAAGAGAAGACAGCACACGCCCGCTAAATTCAACCCGCTATTTTGAAACAGCACAGGGAATAAAAACATATTCCGAAGTCTCTGAAATCCTGGCTGTGTCTGTCGCAAAAACCATTGAAACAATTATTGAAGGAACACCAGAAGATATACATATAACACCTGAATGGATATGCAGACTTCATAACGACATAGCAGGATCGCTCTTTCCTGATTGGGCAGGACACTTCAGGGATGTTAATGTTGAGGTCGGCACGCACATTCCACCCCCTTTTTATGAAGTACCTGTTTATATGCGTTTATACTGTGAAGATTTAACTGCAAGAATATCATTTGTTTCAAGAGAAAAAGATGTAGAAAAAATTTCTGAGACGCTTGCTTATGCAGATTGGCGTTTTCAATGGATTCATCCTTTTAGAGATTTTAATGGCCGTGTTGGAAGAATTTTATTAACAGCTATACTTTTCAAGTTAAGACTTCCACCTGCTGAGACCGCTTCTGTAGAACCAGTGGAAAAAGAAAAATATCTGAAGGCACTAAGGACGGCAGATACAGGCGATATATTACTGCTAACTGAAATATGGATTGAACGGCTTTCGAAGACATTTAAATAGAAAGGGGAAACCAACAGGGGTCAGACACCAGAATTGACATTTCACGAGGGAAAAACACACCCCTTAATCCCCTCTTGATAGAGGGGAAATAATAACAAAAGACAGGCACACTATCCGGTGAGCAGAGGGCGGGAGATTGAGATTGTGGAGGGGAAGAAATAGTAATGCAAATAAAATATTCCAAACATATTGAAACAAGGATTGCCATGAGAAAGATTGAATACGATCTGCCAAAAAGAATTTATGAAGATGCTAGGGAAAGATTTACGGACACTGAAACTGGGCATTCAATTGCAGTTATGAGGGCAGTCATATATGGAAAAGAAAGGGATATAATGGTAGCATATAGGCATGAGGATGTAGATGTTAAGCTGTTAACCATACATCCTTTGAAGGAAGTCCAAAAAGAAAACCGGATTCAATCAGGAAAATGGAGGAAAATATAATGGACGATTTCAAGGTTTTTTATGATGAAGAAGAGGATATTCTTTACCTTGCAAAGGAAGGTGAGGAAGCCGAAGTTGTAGAAATATCACCGGGCATGAATATGGAACTTGACAGCAACGGCAACCTTATAGGCGTTGAACTGTTCAAAGCCTCTCATATGTTTAAAAATGTTCTTAAACCAATGGAGGAGAAACTTCAATTTGCATAACTGCCGCCCCCAAATCCTCGCCGCCAAGCAAAAAGACCCCAACACCGATACCTCCGCCCTTGAACGCCAGATAGACCAGATGGTCTATGAACTCTACGGCCTCACGCCGGAAGAAATTGCAGTTGTGGAGTGGAAGGGGTAGTCAATTTTTAGTATACTAAAGTCAAGAGAAGATATTGTCCCGTCCTTTAGTTGAAGTAGGAAGGACTCCGATGTCCATATACTAAGCAGCCTCCTCCTTTCTGTCAAGAGATTTATGCTGCAA